>JBQCJQ010000720.1:0-3250 GCA_051952615.1 Humibacter sp. | reverse complement strand
TCGATCGACTGGCGGGCGACCGCGAGGCACTCCGCGTCGGCTCACGAAGGCGCGGGTCGCATGGGCGCAGGAATCATGGTGCGCACCTGGCGGCCGGAGCGCGACCGACGCGTGGTGATCGTGATCGACACCGGTCGCACTTCGGCCGCCCGCATCGCCGACGAGCCTCGCATCGACACCGGATTCGAGAGTGCGCTCCTTCTCGCAGCCCTCGCGGACCGCGCGGGCGACCGCGTCGACACGATTGCGTTCGACCGCCGCGTGCGTGCCCGGGTCGTCGGCGCGAAGGGTGCCGACCTGCTCTCCCGCCTCGTGACCTCGCTCGCCGACGTGCAGCCGCAGCTGATCGAGACCGACTGGTCGGCGGTGCCTGCGCATGTGCGCGCGATCACCCATCGCCGCGCGCTCGTCGTGCTGCTGACCGATGCCTCGGCACCCGGCTCGTCGGCCGGACTGCTCGCCGCGCTCCCCCAGCTCACTCGGTCGCACACCGTTGTGGTCGCCACCGTCACCGACCCCGAGGTGCTGGAGGCGACGCGTCGACGCGGGGACGCCGGCTCGGTGTACACCGCGGCGGCCGCCGAGCGCGCGCTGCTGGACGCAGCCCGGGTGGCCGGGGCGATCCGTCAGCTCGGAGCGGACGTCATCACGGCACCACCGGCCGAGCTGCCGCCCGCCCTGGCCGACAGGTACATCGCGCTGAAGGCATCCGGCCGCCTCTGAGCCCCGCCGCCGGCACCGGCGGCCGCCGCGCATACCTCCTGCAGAACCGAGCCGGCTGCCCGCGGAAACGGCGTGGGGCGGCCCCCCCGCCCGTTTCTGCTGTCTTTTTGCACCGCCGGGGGTGGGGACGGCTGAGCGTGGGCGCGGGTGGGGCATCCGCGACATGCTGGGAAATCGCCTGGACCGAACCTGGGAAATACCTTAGCGTCGCAGGTAGGCGCGGGCCGTGCATCAGAGTGCGGAATTCGTCCCGCCGATCATCCGAAAAGGAAGTGAAGATGTCTGAGTCAACTCCCGCGGCGGCCTCACCTGTGGCCACCGTCTCGCCGTCTCTCGGCGCCCGTCTCGCGGCGGAAGCCTTCGGGACATTCCTGCTGGTCTTCGCCGTCGTGGGCACGGCGATCTACGCGGCAGGATTCCACGCGGGCAAGGGCGGACTGAACGTCGGTTTCCTCGGCGTGGCCCTCGCTCTCGGCCTCTCGGTCGTCATCGGCGCGTATGCGTTCGGTCCGGTCTCCGGCGGCCACTTCAACCCGGCGGTCACGCTGGGCCTCGCCACAGCAGGGCGCTTCGCGTGGCGCGACGTGATCGGCTACATCATCGCGCAGCTGGTCGGCGGCATCGTGGCGTCGAGCATCCTGCTCTGGATCCTGTCTGGCGCGCCGGGCGCGAAGGGCAACTTCCTGACCGTGCAGTTCCAGGGCGCGTCGACCGGATACGGCACGCTTTCGCCGGGCGGATACGGCATCTGGTCGGTCATCGTCGTCGAGATCGTGACGACCGCGCTCTTCCTGTACATCATTCTCGGCGTCACTCACATCCGTGCAGCCGCCGGGTTCGCTCCGCTCGCGATCGGCCTCACGCTGACCGTCGTCGCCCTGATCGCCATCCCGGTGTCGAACGGCTCGTTCAACCCGGCGCGCGCGCTGGCCACGGCGATCTACGGCGGGCCGGTAGCGATCGGTCAGGTGTGGGTGACGATCCTCGCGCCCATCGTCGGTGCGCTGATCGCCGGCCTCACCAGCCGCTTCCTGTTCGACGGCACCAGCAAGGCCGTGCAGTAAGGAACACGAACCACTGATACAAAGCCCCGGCCGTCTTCGGATGACCGGGGCTTTGTGCTCCGCTCAGCCGGCGACCAGTCGTCGGGCGCCGGCATCCGACTCCGCCAGGTCTCCCGTCGCCCCTGCCTGCGCCGCGCGGCGCCCAACAACCAGCATGTAGACCAGGAATGCCGCAAGGGCCAACGCACCGATGGCGACCTTCGCCCACACCGGCAGCCCGGACGGTGTGACGAATCCTTCGATCAGGCCGGACACGAAGAGGCTGATCGCAACACCCACCGCGATGGCGAACAAGGCCCTGCCCTCCTCGGCGAGCGCCTGCCCGCGGGTGCGGGCTCCCGGCGCGATCCACGCCCAGAAGATGCGCAGCCCGGCAGCGGCGGCGACGAACAGCGACGTGAGCTCGAGCAGGCCGTGCGGAAGGATGTAGGAGAACATCACGTCCGCACGCCCGTAGTGCACGAAGATGCCAGCAGCCACGCCCAGGTTCGCCGCGTTCTGGATCAGGATGTACGGCACGTACACGCCGAGGATGCCCGTCGCGATGCTCTGCGCCGCCAGCCAGGCGTTGTTCGTCCAGACCTGACCCGCGAACGACGCCGCCGGATTGTTCGAGTAGTAGTCGATGAACTGATGGTTGAGGTACTGCTTGAGCTCGGCGTCGCTGCCGACCGCGGCCAACGCCTGCGGATCGGCGACCAGCCACCACGCAGCGAGGGATGCCACCACGATGGTCCCCAGGGCCACCCCGAGGGTGACCCAGCGCACGCGGTACAGGGCGGCGGGCAGCGACACGGCGAAGAACCCCGCGATCATGCCTGCTGCCCCCGCCGAGGATCCGGTGAAGCGCAACCGAGCCGACGAGAGCGCGGTCGCGAGCCGATCCGTGTAGGCGCTGTCGCCGTCCCCGGCGCTCAGCGCGGAGAGCTGCGTCGACGCCGACTGATAGCCGGAGATCAGCTCGTCCGAGGCCTCGCCGTCGAGTCGCCTGCTCTTCGCGAGTGCGGCCAGCCGGTCCCACTCGGCGCTGTGGGCTGCTGCGTAGGCGTCGGCATCCATTCTGATTAGATGGTAGCCATGGCGGGCGAGGTCGCGGGCGGCACCCGGTTCGTCGATTCGACGCTGGCGCAGTACGGCGATGCCGATCGACAGTTCACCGGCGAGGCCGTGTCGCTCGACGCCCGGCCGGCGACCTTCGTCTTGCGCGCCGCAGGCCTCGTCATCGATGCGGTCGTGATCTACACGGCGCTCGCACTGGTGGTCTGGGGCATCTCGGCCGTTGCTCGCAGCCTCGATCCGGCCGCGATCGCCTCTCTGCAGGTCGCCGCCATCGTGCTGATGTTCGTCGTCGTGCCGATGCTCATCGAGACGCTCAGCCACGGCCGAAGTCTCGGCAAGCTCGCCATCGGAGCGCGCATCGTCCGCGACGACGGCGGCAGCACGCAATTGCGCCACACATTCGT
>JBQCJQ010000719.1:0-2956 GCA_051952615.1 Humibacter sp. | reverse complement strand
TGTTCGTGATCGTGCAGGTGATGTCATCGCCGATAGCGGGCGCGAGCGTCTTGGTCGCCCCGGTGCCGGAGGGAAGCGTCGTCGTGCTCCCCGTCGTCGCATTGGTGCACGACCAGGATTGGGCGTAGTTGGAGAGAACGGTCTGCGTGCCGCCGGTGGCCGTCTCGCCCAGCACATACGCCGCGCCCGTGGTGCGAGGGAGCACTGTGACGGCTCCCGTCGTCGCGCTGTTGGCGGTGCCGGTGGATGCCGTGGCGACCGTGGTGTTCTCGGGAGACGTGATCGCGAGGTCGAACGAGTCGGACGGGTTCACGCGGCTGGCGACGGTCTTGTCGAGGGTCACCTGCGTCGTCTGAATGCCGAACGCGATGCCGGACTGCTGGGGCGTCAGCCACTGCGTCGCAAAGCTCGTCGGCGAGTCCGCCGAGACGAGCAACGCCGTGGACTTGCCGCCCGCGATCGAGGAGCCACCCGCGCCGGTTCCCGCGCATGTGACCGTCGTGGTGCCGAGGCCGACGGGCGACTTGCACCCCCAGCTGCCGTTCGGTGCCAGGCGCTCGATCTCGTCGATCGGTTTGTCGGATGTCCACTTGAACGACTCGCCAGCGACATTGTCTTCGGTATCGGCGGCGACGAAGGAGTAGCCCGTGACCGGGTCGCCGTTGGCGTCCGTCACCTTGATGTTCGCGAGCGTCACAACGCCGCCCTTGAGGCCGACCGGAGCCGGACCGCTGTAGAGGGCGGGATCCCCAGGAACACCTCGGTAGGCGTCGGTGCCGTAGGCGAATCGCGTCTCGAGCGGCGTCGCGCGCGGGTTGATCGTCATCGCGGCCGCGCCGGGCACGTTGGTGACCTGCACGTCGAACGAGATCGTGTACCCGCCGTTCAGCGTCACCGTCATCGGCTGCCCCGCCGCGGTGCGTGCGGTCGCGAGGTTGAACGACGTGAAGTCGAACCAGCAGATCGTGTTGGCATACGTGCCGTTGTTCGGCGTGGTGTTCGCGTACCCGCATCCTTGAGCGGCCGCCGGTGCCGCCGTCGCCGGTGCCGGCGCAGTCAGCAGCACCGTTCCGGCCAAGGCCGTCGCTGCAATGATTCCCGCCAGGGCACGCCGAATGATGCGCACGATTTCCCCTACCCCCGGATCCACCCGAATTGGATCCACCCTGCAGAAACCTAGCAGCCGCAGAGCGTCGAGAAATCCGGCGAGGAGTCCGGCGAGAAGGTCGGGCGGTCGTCGCTCAGCGGGATGATCGTCCAGTCCATGTTCTGGCGTTGAGACGTATGGGAACGCCTCACCGACTGAACTTGAATCGACCTATTCCCTCACGGAGGAGTGGTCATGAGTATCTCGGTACACACAGAGACGTGCGTGGGCGCTGGCCAGTGCGCACTCTTCGCCCCGGACATCTTCGATCAGGACGACGACGGAATCGTCGTCCTGCTTCAGGACTCCCCCGAGGGCGCCGCATATGACGCCGCGGTCAAGGCGGCCCGGTTGTGCCCGGCCCGCGCGATCACCGTCGACGCGCGGTGACCGAGTGCGCGCGCGTCGTCATCGTCGGAGCCTCGATCGGCGGTCTCACGGCGGCTGAGACCCTCCGGCAGGAGGGTTTCGACGGCGAGCTCATCCTGCTCGGCGACGAACCGCATCTGCCGTATTCCAGGCCGCCACTGTCCAAGCAGATCCTTCTTGGCGAGTGGGAGCCGGAGCAAGCGGCGCTCCGCGGCGCACGGGAGCTCGCCGAGCTCGGGATCGAGCTGCGCACCTCCTGCACTGCTCTCGGCCTCGATGTCGCCGGTCGTACGTTGCACACGACCCGGGGCGACATCCCGTTCGACGAGGTGATCATCGCGACCGGCGCCGAGCCCCGCCGGGATCCGAAGCTTTCGACCGCGCTCACGCTGCGCACGTGTGACGACGCACGGGCTGTGAGGGATGGCTTGCGCGCAGCACGGCGTGTTGGGATCGTCGGGCCGGGCGTCCTCGGATCCGAAATCGCGAGCGCCGCAGCCAAGCAGGGTGTCTCGACGCTTCTTCTCGGCCGCTCGGGCATCCTCACATTCGGGGCGGTCGGCCCCCTGCTCAGCCCGCGTCTCGAGCAGCTTCACAGGGAGCACGGGGTCCAGCTCGCGCTGAGCGCCCAGATCGTCGGCACAGCAGCGGACGGAGCGAGCACGCGCATCGATTTCGCTGATGGGCACGCCGAGCACGTCGATCTCCTCGTCGCGACGATCGGTGGGTCCCCAACCACCGGCTGGCTGGGGTCATCGACTCTTGAGATCGCCAATGGCGTCGTCTGCGACGCGGACGGCAGCGCCGCACCCGGGGTTTCCGCCGTCGGCGACGTCGCCGCATGGCGGGACCCCTTCACCGGGCGTCCCGCGCGCGTCGAACATCAGAGCAACGCGATCGAACAGGCCATCGCCGTGGCCGTGCGGATCGTGCACGGTACTGGCGCGTCACAGCCCGTACCGCTGTTCTGGTCGGAGATCCACGATGTTCGGATTCAGGCCTACGGCTGGTTCGACGTGAGCCAGCCCCTCACCGCCATTGGCGGCGAGTTCCCCTCCAGCGCTTCGGTTCTGGTCAGTGCCGATGTCGCGGACCGGGTGCGGGGGGTCGTCGGCTGGAACGCTCCGCCCCGCGACTTCCGCGCCGCACGCGCGGCAATGCTCACCTCACCCTCCTTCGCCCCCGTCCCCTGAGAGAAGCCACCATGTCCAACGCCCCGGGCTCGTGCCCTTTCCCCTCCCGCTCACTTCCCGGCGACGGCACACCGCTCGCGCCGTCTCCGCGCTTCTCCGCGTGGCGCGAAGAGGGCGCGCTCGTCCCTCTCGACTTCCAGGACGGTCACGAGGGCCTGGCCGCCGTCCGCTATGACGCCGCCGTGAGCGTGCTCCAGGATCCGCGCTTCAGCATGCGACCCTCCCGCATGCCCGTGGGGCCTGCGAC
>JBQCJQ010000718.1:0-2127 GCA_051952615.1 Humibacter sp. | reverse complement strand
TCGGACCCCGAATTCGAACCGACGCGACCCGTGACCTTCGCCACCGTCCGCAGAAACGAATACGACGCCTCGGTGCCACGGATCACCGACCGCCTCACCGCGCAGTGCACGGACCTCTTCAACGTCGGATACGAAATCCTGGTGCAGATCCTCGAACGTTACTTCGCGCACACCGACGAGACCGACGACGAACTCGCCACGCTCGCCCAGGCAACCCAGCTACTCATGGGCGGGGTGCTCAGCCCGCTCGGCGAACTGATCACCACGCTCCCCCTCGGGTCCGAGCATCCAGGACGCAACGCCGGGCCCAGCTTCGAGGTCTTCTACCAAGACGACGACCTCCTGCCGCACCGCAACTCCGCCTGGACCCTAATCGAAGAACGCCTCTACGTCGCCGCCCAGCTGGCCGAACGAGCCGCGCACAACGCACCGGAAGACCTCGCCACGACGCTCAACACTGCGCAAGAACGCCTGACGGGGCTCGCCGCGAAACTGGAGAGCCACCGTCAGCAGCGCGATCCGGAGCATCCGGCCGACCAGGCGCACGAACAAGGCGACACCGCGACAACGGATGACACGCCGGCCACGAACAGCGCCTTCGACACGACCATCAGGCCGCTGTTCAGACAGAAAGACCGTGACGCCATGCGATTCGCGTTCGACCTCTGGTCCTACGACGACGTATCGGCGCACGCCGACGCCATCCTCACCCGAGTCAGCGAAGGAACGATGCCCTGCGACGGAACCTGGACACCCGAACAACTCACCGCATTCAAAGACTGGATCGATGCAGGCAAACCGGCATGAGCAGCTCCGCACAGAGCGAACGCGCGAGTCCGCCGCCGGTCCCAAGCATCGCAGGCAGGGTTGCGAATGGCACTCGGGGGCTCAGTTACCTGGAGTGAGGATGCCGTCGAGGAGGTTGTCCAGGAGCGCGTCGATGAACGAAGCCGTAATCGGCTCGTCGGGTATGAGGAGGCGGTGGTAGACGGCGCCCCAGAGTTGGTCCACCACGACCTGAGGGTCTACGTCTGCACGGAGTTGTCCTGCTTCTTGGGCGCGTTGCATCCGCGCGACGGCGAGGTGGCGCCGTTGGGAGGAGTAGAGCGCGCTGTAGGCGACGGCGAGCTCGGCGTCGGTCTGCGCGGCGCCGATCAGCTCGGCGAGTAGCCGGCCGGCGGGTGTGTCGCCGAGTAGGTGTCCGAAGGTGTGCAGCTGGCTCGTGAGGTCGGCGCGAATGTCGCCGGTGTCGGGGAACGCGAGGGTGGGTTCGACGGCGTGGAAGTAGCCGTCCAGGGCGAGCGCACCGCGGGACGGCCACCATTTGTAGATGGTGGTCTTGCTGACTCCAGAGGTGCGGGCGACCCGTTCGATGGTGAAGTCGCCGAGCCCCTCGGCCAGCAGCAGTTCGCCGACGGTGCGCAGCACGTCCGCTCGGACCTCGTCGGCGGGGCGGCGGCCACGGCCGCGGCGAGGCGGGGCGTCCTGCACAGCCTCCGTCTCTGCCGGGGCTTGAGGTGTAGTCGAGTGTCGGGATGTGCTGGGCACGGCGGGGGCTCCTGTCGGCTTCGGGGTCAGTCTAGATAAGGGAGTGCGCTCAGCTGATGAGGAGGCGGGCAATGAGTCCGTCGCGAAGCTCGAAGCGCATGGGGCCTGTGCCGTTGTAACCGCCGCCGCTCACGGTGAGGGTGACGACATAGCTGTCGGGCGTATCGCCCGGCGCAGTGTCGACGAGGTCGAAGCGCGCGTGCTTGCCGATGTTGTCGGTACGGTTCCAGGAGCGGATGCCGGCGTGGCCGTCGAAGCCGCGACCCCAGTCGTCGAGATGGGCGTCGGTGGTGAAAGCTGCGACGAAGGCGTCGGTGTCGCCGCGGTTGGTCGCCTCGATGAAGGTGCGGATGGCGGTAGGTAGGTCATGTAGGTCGGTGGTCATGATGGTGGGTCCTTCTTGGTGAGGTCTGGTCTGGGTTGTGCGACGCAGGGCGGGACAGAGACGGTGAGGCCTCTGGCCCGCCCGTGCGGGTCTGCCTTGGGCTGGGCTACTGAGTGATGTGGAGCAGGTCGGCGAGGTCGACCCGGGTGAGAAACTCGCTGCGGATGCGGTCGGCGACCGCGGAGACCTCTTCG
>JBQCJQ010000717.1:0-2837 GCA_051952615.1 Humibacter sp. | reverse complement strand
CTGAACGGAACGGTGTAGCCCGTTCCGCGCACCGCGTCGGAGTCGGCCGCGTCGTCATCCCGCGAGTCGATCGCGGTGAAGGTGTACTTCGCCGCCTGCTCGCCGGTGAGGATGAAGTGCAGCTGGTAGTCGCCCGCCGGTAGCTCGTCGAACTGGTAGTGCCCCTTGTCGTCCGTCGTCGTGGTGGCGATCACCGCGCCGTCCGAGTTCAGCAGCTCGACGGTCACGCCCGGCAGCACGGGCTCGTCGCCGTCCTGAACGCCGTCGCGGTTCGAGTCGATCCACGTGTAGTCACCCACCGCGTAGGTCTTGCCGATTACTCCGGCGTCCCACGTCGGGTCGATGCCATCGGTGGCGTGCACCTCGGCGTCGGCATAGTCCGTCGTCAGGCTCGGATTGTCGGGGCCGAGCACGATCGTCCCCGTGCTCCCCGTCGTCGTGTCGGCGTCGGAGTCCGCGTTCGGGTCGTTGCTCTGTGCATCCTGCTTCGTGAACCGATAGACCTTCGACTGCTCGTCGGTCAGGGTGAACGTCACTTTGTACGAGCCTGCCGGCAGGTCGTCGAACAGGTAGTGGCCGTTCTTGCCGGTGGTCACGGGGCCGACCTGCTTGCCGTTGACGTCCTGGACGGGGTTGCCGTCCGCGTCGGTGAGCGTCGCGGTCACGCCGGACAGCGCCGGCTCGTCGCCGCCCTGCAGACCGTCCCGGTTGGAGTCGATCCACACGACGTCGCCGATCGCGTAGGAGCGCGCCACCACACCGGCGTCCCACGTCGGGTCGACGCCCTCTGTGGCGTGCACGGTCGCCGTGCCGTAGTCCTTCGTCAGGTGGGCGTTGTCGTCGCCGAGCGTGATCGTCGACGTCGTTCCCGTCGCCCGATCGCCGGAGGAGACCACCGCGTCGGAGTCGGTCGGCGAGCCGCCGCCCGTCGTCGTGAAGACGTACTGCTTCGACTGTTCGTCGGTCAGGATGAACGTCACCCGGTACGAACCTGCCGGCAGGTCGTCGAAGAGGTAGTGCCCGTTGGCATCGGTCGTCGTCGCCGCGACCACGTTGCCGTTCACGTCCTTGACCGGGTTCCCGTCTTGGTCCGTGAGCGTCACCGTGACCCCGGGCAGAACTGGCTCGTCGGGATCCTGGACGCCGTCGCGGTTGCTGTCGATCCAGGTGTAGTCGCCGATTGCGTAGCTCTTCCGCACGACGCCGGCGTCCCAGGTCGGGTCGATGCCGTTGATGGCCTTGACCTCGGCGTCGGGGTACGTCGAGCCGGCGACGAGCTGCGCGTCATCCGAGTTCAGGTGGATGACTCCGCTCTCCCCCGTCGCCTGGTCTGCGTCGGAGTCCTTCGCGACATCGCCGCCCTGCGTCGGCCGCGTGAAGGTGTACGTCGCGGCCTGCTGGTCGGTCAGCGTGAACCGCACCCTGTAGTCACCCGCCGGCAGCAGGTCGAACAGGTAGTGGCCGTCCGGGTCCGTGGTGGTGGTCGCCAGCACGTCGCCGGTCGCGTCGTCGAGCAGGTCGACCTTCACGCCGGGCAGAACGGGCTCGCCGTCATCCTGAACGCCGTCTCGGTTGCTGTCGATCCAGGTGTAGTCGCCGATCGCATACAGCGGTGTCGGGTCGTCGGCCATGGTGACCGGGCTGGAGCTGCCGTCGTCTGCGATCTTCGCGACCACCGACATCGATGACAGGTCGTAGCCGGCGGGAGCCTTCGTCTCCGTGACGGTGTAGTCACCTGCGGGTACGGAACCGCCTGGGCCGGCCGGGATCACGATGCCGTGGTCCTTGCCGTCGGCGCCCTTGACCATGAGCTGGCCGTTCACCACGTACGCCTCGTCGGTGACCACGTGGCCGTCGGGTCCGGTGATCGTGAAACGGGCGCTGCGATCGGTGATC
Organism: Humibacter sp.; assembly: GCA_051952615.1. Lineage (GTDB taxonomy): Bacteria > Actinomycetota > Actinomycetes > Actinomycetales > Microbacteriaceae > Humibacter. The sequence goes on along the minus strand of JBQCJQ010000717.1, from coordinate 941 downwards.
GCCACGTTGGGGCGAAGCGCGTCGGTCTTCAGGACCTGCAGTGGATATCCGTCTGACGGCGTCACGGTCGCCTGGCTTGCGCCGATGCGGTTGGTGACGCCGAGGTCGGCGACGAACGTGTCGGGATCGGTGAAGCTGTCGATCTTCACCTTGAAGTTCACGTACGGTGTGGAGCCCGGCGTGAGCGTGGTGCCCGGCTTCTGGCTGACCACCACCTTTCCGGTGCTCGCATCGAGCGTGGCGGTCAGGTTTCCGGCCAGATCGACGCTGGTGCCCGGGGCCGTGGTGCCCGAAGCGAGCTGGTCGTCGCTGACGAAGCCCAACAGCGTGGTGCCGGCGGGCAGCACGTCGGTGATGTCGAGGATGGCGTGCCCGGCGAAGTTGCCGTGCGGCAGCAGCTGCACACGGTAGATGAACTCGCTTTGCGCGGGAAGCCCGGACTCCTGGTCGATCGGCACGCGCAGATTCTGCGTCCACGATCCGTCGTTGTAGACCGCCTTGCGCACCTCGAGCTCGTCGCCGTACGAGGTCGCCGCCCCCGTCGTCTCGCTCGTCCAGTCGTAGTCGTTCTTGGTCGCGCCCTGCACGGTCGCGCTGTTGGAGATGTCCAGAGTCTGCTTGCCCTGCACCACCTGGGTGGGCAGGTTCAGGCTCAGCACGAGGGCATCGCCGAGCGGCGCCTGCGGTTGGCCGCCGGGGAGGCTCGCGCCGAACGCGGCCGACGGAGTGATCAGCAGGTCGCCGTTCGAGTTCACCACGAGGTCGAAGTCGGCGCCGGTCAGCCCGCCCTGACCGCCGTAGCTTCCGGTGATGGAGGCCCGGATGCCGGCCAGGGTGCCCGCCGTCACGTCGAAGACGTCATGGTCGATGTGGTCGACGATCTCGGAATTCGCGAGGTCGAGCACCGCACCCTTGGCGATGGTGAACGTGTAGGGGATCTG
>JBQCJQ010000716.1:0-2033 GCA_051952615.1 Humibacter sp. | reverse complement strand
GAGGCCCCCTGGGCTGAGCGTCCGCGGGTCGGTGGTCTGCGCTGATCGTCAGCGCGCGTCCAGCGCCTCGGGCGCGAACGGCGCTCCGTGGCCGGGCACGATCAGCGCGGGTGCCAGCTCCAGGAGCGCCGCGCGGGATCGGATGCGCTCGACCCCGCACATCGAACAGTGGCGCATCAGCCGCTTCTCTCGACCGCTCCGACCAGGTGCATCGCAGCCCGTCGGGCTGGTCGGTGCGCGGGCGCTCGGGATCCTTATGTCAGCGGTCTGGGCGCTGCAAGCGGTCTTGCCGACGGGCCGACGGGTGTGTCGGCAGGGGCACCGTGGGTACTGCCCCACGACGGGCAGACAACCCAAGTAAGGGGAGAGGCTCATGGCCACCAAGAGAATTCTGGTCATCGCCACGAACGCGCGGGAGTACGAGAAGGTCGGGATGCGGACCGGGTTGTGGCTCGGTGAGCTGACGCACTTCTACGACTACGCCCTCGAGCAGGGGTATGAGTTGGAGATCGCCAGCCCGGCCGGTGGGTTTGTGCCGCTGGATCCGGAGAGTCTGGCACACGACGTGCTGGGCGAGCTCGGCACCGAGCAGCGGTACCACGACCGGGAGTTCATGGATCTCTTGGAGAACACCAAGAGGGCCAGCGAGGTGAACGTGGAGGATTACGACGCGATCTACTTCACCGGCGGCCACGGGGTGATGTTCGACTTCCGCGACCCAAACCTGGCCGCGCTGACCGCCCGGTTCTACGACAGCGGACGGATCGTCTCGGCCGTCTGCCATGGCCCGGCCGGCCTGCTCGACGTCACGCTGCAAGACGGCGACGCCCTGGTGAAGGACAAGAATGTGACCGGATTCTCCTGGCCGGAGGAGGAAGCAGCGCAGCGCGCTGACGCGGTCCCGTTCAGCCTTCAAGACGAGCTGAAGAACCGCGGCGGGAACTACAGCATCGCCAAGAAGCCGTTCGACAGCCACGTCGTCACCGACGGGCGGTTGATCACCGGCCAGAACCCTGGCAGCGCCCGCGCCGTCGCCGAGGCCGTTGTCGCCGCGCTCCAAGCCCAGTGGAGGCGACCCAGTGAAGGCGACCCAGTGACCAGCACCGGTGGCATCAGCCCGGGCGCAGCGGCGCGGGTGCTCGTGGTGGTGTCGGCCGCGGACCGGATCCCGCTGCGCAACGGTGAGAGTGCTCCGACCGGCACCTATCTGGGCGAGTTGGTCGAACCGACCGACGCGATGCTCGAGTCTGGCTTCGATTTGTCGTTCGCCACTCCGGGCGGCAAGGTTCCGACGATCGACGGCACCTCGTGCAGCCTGATGTATTTCGGGCTGTCTCGGCAACGTCGTGATGCGGCACTGGCCAGCCTCAGCCGGCTGCTCGGTCTGGGCCTCGGCACTCCGGCCGACCTGGCCGAGATCGCCCACGACGAGCAGCAATTGTCATCGTTCGATGCCGTCTTCGTCCCAGGGGGGCACGCTCCCCTGGTGGACTTGCTGCATCGTGACGCGTTCGTCGACGACTCGCCCAACGAGCACTTCGGTGCACTCATGCAGCACTTCCACGACAGTGGCCGGACGACCGCCCTGATCTGTCACGCGCCCGCCGCGCTGGCCGCCGCCCCAGCCTCGACGGGCGGTGGATCTACGCCGGCTACCGGATGACCTGCTTCAAGACCATCGTGGACACCATGCTCGAGACGATCCCGAGCGCGCGGCGCTTCCCCGGACCGCTGAAGGAGGATCCCACCGAGTTGCTGGCCGAGCTCGGGGCGAGGGTCGAACAGACCCGGCTGCCGATGGGCAGCATGGTCGTCGAGGACCGTGAACTGCTCACCGGCCAAGACCCCTACTCGGCCACCGCACTCGGCAAAGCCTTCGTCGGCAAGGTCCGCGCCGAGCATCTGAGCTGAGCGGCGCTCGTGGCGATCGCCTATGAACCAACCGAGTGGTCCAGCCTGTTCGCCGCCACAACGAGCGCGTCCGCGGCCCTGACCGGGTTGCTGTTCATCGCACTGTCGCTGGGGCCGCGCGC
>JBQCJQ010000715.1:0-3662 GCA_051952615.1 Humibacter sp. | reverse complement strand
GTCAGCGAGCACCTCAGCCGCTTCGGGAGCGCGTAGGCTGCGGCGAAGTCGACTGGCCTCCCACAGGTCGAAGACGACGTCCGGGAACTCTTTCGACCATGCGCGCACTCGGCCGTCCCACCACTTCTTCTCCGGTGCGCTCAGTTCACAAGCGACACAAAGCGTCCACGCTTCGACGGCGTAGCCCTCGTCCTTCGCAGCCTTCATCGCGGAGACGAGAGATTCGCGGACTTGATCGCGCTGCGACTTACCCACGTTCGTATAGAAGTACTTGACTTGCCATACCTGGACTCGATCTTCCAGACTGCCGGCGACGACATCGAGACCCCAATCGCCCGGGTCTGGCCGAATGTCGATCGCCGTTGGGTACATGACACCGACGAGCGCTGAGATCATTCGGTGGAAGTCGACTCGCCCGGCTTCATCGCTGCCAGTGCGTACCGCGTGGATGCGAAAGTCGATCAGCGAGGGCTGCGTCACGGCTCTCCGATCCTCGAGGGGGGTATGTTCATCATCCGGTAACAATGCGTCAAAGCGTATCGGTCGATGCTGGAGCCCGACGACAATGCCGCGGACAATGTCGAACGTGCTCTGAGAGCGACGCTCGGTTCCCATCCGCAACGGGCAGTGCACGAATGGCGTGCTGTTTCGTGCAGGTGGTGCTGTGCCTCAGCGGCGACTGCTGGAGCGCACGCGCTCACCCGCCGAGGTCGCCTGAAGGGCGACCGCACCGAACGCGAGGATTAGCGCGGCTGGAATGAGTTGGAGCCCGTCGCGCAAGCTGCGGAGCCACCTCGCCGCGAGTGGGGGTCGTTGACCTCGCACCCAGGGGTCACCCCGTAGCTGCTCGGCGAACCAGGCAGTGTCGATGTCGTACCGTCCCCACTGAACGACTCTCGCCGCGACGTCCGCTCCGATTTCAACTTGCCTTCTGCGGCTTGTCGCGGCTTGAAGGTGCTGAATCCGGCGTGCCACCCAAGTCGCGACAACATTGTCCTGCTCGGGCAGCTCGGCAAGAAGCCGAGGAAGAAGCAACGCGTACTCGAGCTCGTTCGGCGCCCACCAGCCCGCGATCGGTGCTCGCGAAGCCGCTCGCGTCGCTCGCTCGAGCGTGTCCAGCACACGTCCAACAATCTGCTCTCGGCGAGACTGGACGGCCTCGCGGCGGCGGCGCCGGAACTCGAGTAGCGCCAGGACGATGGTGACACTCAGGGTTGCGGCAGTAGTCGCGAAGGCGATCAGGGCAGCTTCCATCACTCGCAGGCTACCGCCAGGGACAATCGGCACTCCATTCCTGCGTCAGCCTGCAGGTTGGGAGGTCATCCGCAAACGGGCGTTGCTCGCTACCAGTCCCAGTGCGCGCACCCAAGAATCGGCTGGGGAAGAAGTCATGAACGAATCAGGATTACCCGGCGGTGCGGCGAAGTGTCTCGTCACTGACGAGCCTCCCCTGTCAGCCGGCCTCGGGGCCCTCTTCCCGCGCCCGTGACAGTGCGCTACGCAGATCGCCCAACTCGGCTGCTGAGCTCGTCATCTCCTGAACGTGAGTTCTTATGTGGACCTGCACGATCACGGATTCGGCAGACGCGATCGCGTCGAGCACCTTCTGACTCTGCCTCGCGTAGAAGCCACCACGCAGCTCGGAGCGAACCTCGCGGAGGGTTTCGGACACGGCGTCGATCTCGTCGAGCAAGTCGGTGATCGGCCCTGGACCGTCCCGCGCGTCCGCGGGCGCCTCGCAATACTCACGGACCGGTCGCAGACCGTGTTCGGCAAGAAATACGCGCGACTGCCAGACTCATTCACTGAGTCGTCACGCCCCCGGGAGTATCGCCGCACTACGTTTCCTTCCTCCACCCCAGGTGTACTCGATCGCGAACATAGCTCAGTCCGGCGATCTCGCGATCGATCTGACAGCCCGCCGGATCCCCAATCGGGCGATGCGTGATTGGGGGCGTCGGCGCACGCCGCGACATCGAGAGCGCTTCGCGCGAACGGCACAGTCATTGGCGACACCTGCGCCCGTGATGCCCTCAGGAAAAGTTCGAAGGCGGGTTGAACGCGGGAGCGCACATCGCATGCGAATCTGCTTTCGAGGATCACCAGCCACGCACAGCGATCGCAGTGTCGGGGCTGACACAAGTGCCTTGTCGGGACCAGAGCGGGCTCGGTTCTCTTGGCGCTGAGACGCCGAAGGCTCGAAGGTCACCGCCCTGATGTTCGATCGACAAACAGAGTCCGCGTGACGATACGCTCGTTGCGTGACCATCGGAGTCGATTCGTGAGAGACATGTTCCCGGGCTACTACCGCCCAACCGACGACGAGTACAAGGACATCTGGGACCGGGGACTTGTGATCCTGGACACCAACGCCTTACTCAATCTGTTCCGTTACTCATCGGATACCCGCGAGGCATTCCTTCAGGTGTTGCGCCAGAAATCCGATCTTCTCTGGATTCCGAATCAGGTCGGACTCGAGTTTCACCGCAAGCGGCTCAGCGTCGTTGACGACCAGCGGGTTGCGTTCACGAAGATCATTGACAAGACGCAAAGTGCCATTGCAACGATCACGAAAGAAGTCGGGGTGATGCGCGACCACCCCTCACTCGATCTGGAAGACCTAAAGAGAACGCTGACTGAAGCGCTCAAGCCAGTTGAGTCCAAAGTTTCCGATACCCAGGCCAGATACCAAAGCGAAGTCGTAGACAAAGGGCTGCACGACAAGACGCTGGACGAGATCACGTCGCTGTATGAGGGCCGAGTAGGTGCGCCGTATTCCGTCGAGGAACTGGAGTCGATCTATGCCGAGGGTCGCGATCGCTACGACAGGAAGGTTCCGCCGGGTTACAAGGACATCGATAAGCCGGAGCCGCTGAGATACGGCGACCTCGTGCTCTGGAAGCAGATCCTTGACAAGGCCGAAGCGTCCACCCTGCCTGCACTCTTCGTCACTGACGACGTCAAGGAGGACTGGTGGCGGGAATTCCAGGGCCAAAAGATCGGCCCCCGAGTCGAACTCGTGGACGACTACGTGGCGAAGTCTGGTCAGCGTATCCACTTCTACACGCCGCAGCAGTTCATCGAGTACGCCAAAGCTCTCGGCGCGCAGGTCAGCGAAGCGTCGCTTCAGGAAGTTGTGTCGGTGTCGACGGCCCAGACCGAGCAAGGCGTGCGGACCTCGACCGACGGCGTCTGGATCTCGGAGCGCAAGCGTCGCTCGCCGCGCGAGGATGAAGTGAGGCGAGTTCGCTCTGCGCTCATGGACCTGAGTCGGGCTATCGCAGACATCGAGCGGCTGCTGGTCAGCACAAACGATCCGGAGAAGGAATCAGGGCTCACCGCGGAGCTGAAAGATGCCCTCCGTCACAAACGAGCGCTGCGCAGTCGACTCGAGCGGATCAAGTCGTCTGGCGAGTGGCCCGAAGACGAAACTGACGAGCAATCGGCCATCAGATATGTCATCCGTCGCAGACTGGATGCCGAAGACGAGACTGAGAACGAGAACGACCTAGCAGTGCGGTAGGAGACATTCCCGGACGGATCGTCACGGAGATTGGCGCACGTCCGGCCAGCGAGTGAACCGATGCCCCCACACCGAGCGAAGCTGTCGCTGTTCCGGAAGTGACCGTGGCGGAGTGCCGTTCGCGAGGCTCTGCCCGACT
>JBQCJQ010000714.1:0-3503 GCA_051952615.1 Humibacter sp. | reverse complement strand
CAACCCGTCGCTCGGGCCGCCCTCACTCCTGCGCGGAGCTCGGCTCGGCGCCCACCCGACCCTGCCCCTGGTCCCGATCCCGACCCGCCCCCGCGCCAGCAGCCCGAGCCGGCCGCCGCACGGCGCCCGCCAGCCATACGGGCACCAGGAGCAGCACGAACGGGGCGACCAGCGCGACCGTGACCGACGTCGCCCCCGCGAGCAGTCCGATCAGGGCGGGGCCGCCGAAGATGCCGACGTATCCGAGGGTGAGCACCCGCGACAGCACGACCCCGGCGTCCGGCTGCGCGCCTGCCGCGGTGAACACCTGCGGCACGCACCCGCAGAGCCCCGCTCCGAGGGCGGCCCATCCGGCGAGCGTCAGCCAGATCGACGGCGAGACCAGGATGACCCCCAGCCCGCCGGCCGCGATCAGACTTCCACCGCGCACCACGGCAACGGGTCCGACAGCCGCGGCAACCCGGTCCACGACGAGCCGACCCCCTGTCATCGTCACCGCGAACACCGCGTACCCGAACGCGGACGCACCGGCCGCCGCGCCGAACGCCTGGGTGAGCTGCAGCGCGCTCCAGTCGGTGGCGACCCCCTCGGCGAACATGAGGACGAGGGCGCACAGGCCGAGCATCCACGCGACGCGGGTCATCCTCACCCGCGGACGCCGAGGCTTCACCTCGGACCGCGGAGTCGCGTACTCCTCGTCGGGCCATCCTGCCGGCCCCGTCGCAACCCGCGGCAGCGCGTTCGACGAAGGATGCCGCGACGCGACCACCGCAACGGGTCGGTGCTCCTCGGCGGGCCGCACCAGCCATCCAGAGGCCACGCTCACGCTTACCGCCGCGATGAGCGCCGCCACGAGCAGCACGACCGGGGCGGACCATCCGATCGTCGCAGCGCCGAGCACCGCAAGGGCGCCGAGGCCGCCACCGAGCGAGAAGAACGCGTGGAATGCCGCCATGATCGGCCTGCGATACTCGCGTTCGACGGTGACGGCCTGCAGGTTCATCCCGACGTCGTTGAGCCCCATGCCGAACGTGAAGACGGTCATCGCCGCGCAGAGCACCGCCGCGTCGCCGGACTGGCCCATCACGAAGGCGCCGAACGCCGCCGTGCCGAGGCCGGTGAGGCAGAGGCCGGCGCTGCCCATGCGCGTCTGCAGCCTGCCGCCGAGCTGAGCTCCCGCGACGATGCCGATCGAGCTGATCAGGATCAGGATGCCCAGCAGACCAGCCGACACGTGCGTGCGCTGCGCGACCTGCGGGATGACCCCCGACCACACTCCCACGAGGAATCCCGCCGTCGCGAAGACCGCGAACACGCTCAATCGTGCCTGCCGCCGACGACGGTTGCTGCCGGTCGGCACCGGCTTGCGATACGTGCTGTACATGGATGCGCCCCCTCGGTCGCCCGTCGTGCGCCGCCGCACCACGCGATCGGCCGTCACGTGCAGACGTCGAAGAGACATCCCCCGGTTCGACACACCGGGGAGAAGTCGCGTGGTCGGGCCGCACCGCGATGCCCACAACGGGTGTCCACGCCGCACTGCGCATGCCGCGCGCGGAAAACGCTTTCTGGCATGATGGACGGTGATGCGTGGAACGCTCGAAGCCGCCGTTCCAGCAGGCAGCGAGGTGATGACACATGGACACGTCGAATCCGATCCCGCACGTCGTGATCACCGGCATCGGCGGTTACGGCCGGCTGCATCTCGAGAACGCGCGACGCCTGCACGATGAAGGGCGGCTGGCGATCGTCGCACTCGTCGATCCCGCCGTCGCGAGGAGCACGGACCATGACGGCGACATCCCGATCTACGCAGACCTCGGCGAGGCCCTCGCCGAGCACGGAGCCGACATCGTCATCGTCGCGACCCCGCTCGACACGCACGAGCAGCTGGCCGAACAGGCGATGCGCGCCGGCGCCGACGTGCTGCTCGAGAAGCCGCCCGTCCCGACCATGGCCGCCTTCGAGCATCTGCTGTCGGTGCAGAACGAGACGCGGCGGGTCATCCAGGTCGGGTTCCAGAGCCTCGGATCGGCCGCCATTCCTGCCTTAGCGGATGACGCACTCGGCCTCGGCTCGACGGTCTCGGTCGGCGCCACCGGCCTCTGGAGCCGCACGAAGTCGTACTGGTCGCGCGCCAGGTGGGCCGGCCGTCGCGTGCTCGACGGGCACGCCGTGGTGGATGGCGTCGCCACTAACCCGCTGGCACACGCCGTCGCGACCGCCCTGCGCATCGCCGGATACGACACCGCCGCATCCGTCGACCGCGTCGAGACCGAGCTGTACCGCGCGAACGCGATCGAGGCGGACGACACGTCCGTGATCCGCATCACGGGCGCCGGGCGGCCGACGGTCACCTGCGCCCTCACGCTGTGCGCACCCGCTGACCTGCACAAGGGCCCGGATCACGCGGCGACCGTCGAGATACGGGGTGCCACGGCATCCGCATCGTTCTCCTACACGACCGACGTCGTCACCCTCGACGACGAGCAGCGCACCTTCGGCCGCGTCGACCTGCTCGAGAACCTCATCGACCACCGGCGCAGCGGAGCGGAACTCGTCGTGCCCCTGGCGTCGACTGGCGCGTTCATGCGCGTCGCGGAGGCGATCCGGCTGGCACCGGAACCGACGAAGATCGACCCGCAGCAGGTGACCTGGCACGGCGACGGCGACGACGCCTACCCGGTCGTCGACGACATCGTGAATGCTGTGCGCACGGCATCCGCCACCGGCAAGACCTTCAGCGAGCTCGGGGTGCCGTGGTCGCTCGGAACGGCCGATCGGATGATCGCCTCGGCAGAACTCGACGGCATCATCGTCGCGCGAGAGGTCGACGGCGCGGGCACGATCCCGTTCTCGAGCCCGCACCCGTACCTGCACCCGGTGCGCACCCTCGACGGCACAACGGTCACCGCGACCCACCCCGCCGACCACGACTGGCACACCGGCGTGGGCTTCACGGTGCAGGATGCCGCCGGCGTCAACTTCTGGGGCGGACGCACCTACGTGCGCGACCGCGGCTACGAGCCGCTGGACGATCACGGCCGCATCGAGGTTCTGAGCACGGAAGCCAACGACGGCGGGGTGCGGCACGGGCTGGTCTGGCGCGGACCATCCGGCAAGCCGGTGCTCGATGAGACGCGGACCCTGCGCTGGCATCCGATCTCCTTCGGCGGCGAGCGCCGAGCGTGGGCGCTGGAGCTCGAGGTGCGGCTCACCCCCGCAGCCGGCAACGACGAGGTGCTGCTCGGCAGTCCGGGCAGCAAGGGACGCGAGGCAGCGGGCTACGGCGGCTTCTTCTGGCGCTTCCCCGACTGCTCCGAGGTGAACGTCTTCACGTCGGATGCCTCCGGCGAGGACGCGGTGAACGGCTCCGTCGCGCCGTGGCTGGCCTTCTCCGCAGCCTTCGCGGCGGGCCCCGGCGAGGACGGCATCGCGTCGATCGTGTTCGCCGGCGCCGACCGCGAGACCGCCGCCGACCCGTGGTTCGTGCGCGTGCGCGA
>JBQCJQ010000713.1:0-3317 GCA_051952615.1 Humibacter sp. | reverse complement strand
GTCGTTGTAGACCGCCTTGCGCACCTCGAGCTCGTCGCCGTACGAGGTCGCCGCCCCCGTCGTCTCGCTCGTCCAGTCGTAGTCGTTCTTGGTCGCGCCCTGCACGGTCGCGCTGTTCGAGATGTCCAGAGTCTGCTTGCCCTGCACCACCTGGGTGGGCAGGTTCAGGCTCAGCACGAGGGCATCGCCGAGCGGCGCCTGCGGCTGGCCGCCGGGGAGGCTCGCGCCGAACGCGGCCGACGGAGTGACCAGCAGATCGCCGTTCGAGTTCACCACGAGGTCGAAGTCGGCGCCGGTCAGCCCGCCCTGTCCGCCGTAGCTGCCGGTGATGGAGGCCCGGATGCCGGCCAGAGTGCCCGCCGTCACGTCGAAGACGTCATGGTCGATGTGGTCGACGATCTCGGAATTCGCGAGGTCGAGCACCGCACCCTTGGCGATGGTGAACGTGTAGGGGATCTGGGCCGACTGACCGTTTACGAGGGCCGGCACCTGGCCGAGCACCTTGTCGAACGCGGCAGGGTCGTCGACCTGGCTGCCATCCGGCTTCATCACGATGAGCTGGTTGTCGACGGGCGTGCGCGCATCGTCGCCGGTGTTGCCCGGGGTGCCCTTGTAGTCGAAGAACGCCACGTTGGTGGTCGTGTAGATCGTCGCCACCTGGGGCTGGTTCGACGGGTTCTGCACCGTGCGGTTCGGGTCGATGCCGTCGAGGGTGGTGATCGTTGCGCTTGCCGTGATCTGCCACTTCTGACCGGTGTCCTTGCCGACGTTGACCGTGAGGGTCTTGCCGGACACGAGGTACTGACCGACCGTGAGGTCGGTTGCGCTGCTCCCGGCGGGAGCCTGTGTCAGCGGCGCGTCGGTCCCGTTCACCGTCGCGGTCAAAAAGTCGCCGTCCGACCAGTCGACGCCGTCGGGAAGTGTGTCGGTGATCACGACGTCGCTGGTGAGCGCGTACTTGTCCTTGAGGTTGTGCCCGGCCAGGTCGAACTGCGTCAGGTCGGCGTTCAACCTATAGGTGACATCCAGCGGGGTGACGAGAGTGGTCCCATCGGCCTTCAGCTCGATCGGCGTCTGCCCGGTCAGGCTGGACTGCTTCGAGAACGCCGCACCGATGTTCGGCTGCGGTTCCTTCGGCACGCTGCCGCCGATGGTCGTGGTGCCGGTGACGGGCGTGCCGCCGTCGACCGCAGCCTTGTTCGTGAGGGCGACGGAGAAACCGCCACCGTTCGCCGGGTCGATGGGGTCGGCCTTGGCCTGCAGTGCTTCCTGCAGTGCCGAGACCTCGTCGGCCTTCACTTTCGCCGTGTAGTGGATCGCCAGCTGCGACTGCGCGGGCAGGGCGAGCCCGTCGAGGACGAAGCCCTGGCCATCGAAGGTGGGCTGGCCGGCGGGGAGCGGGAAGGCCGTCGTCGTCTTGTTGAGGCCGTTCTCGTCCCACGTGGTGAGCTCAGCGGTGAAGCTGCCCTGGTCGTACGCCAAGTAGTCCGAGAGGGTGTCGGAGACGGTCGCGGTGCGTGCCGCGTCTGAGCTCACCGTGATCGTGTACGGGATGGCGATGGCGGTGACGCCGTCATCCACCGTCACCGCGCCGCTGTCGGCGTCGTAGTGCACGTGGCTGTTCAGATCGGCGGTGCCGACGGTCTTAGCGAGGGTGTCGGTGATGCCGGGGTTGAACTCGTCGCCGGGGTTCTTGACGATGACGGTTTGCGAGTCGGAGACGTCGTTCAACTTCCACGTGACGTCTTCGGCCGTTGACCCGTTGTCGGGAGCGTCGAAGGTGAACCCGAACTCGAGGAATCCCTGTTGGATGCTCGGATCGGGATCATCCTTGAACTTCACGGTCATGGTGCCGTCGTCGTTCATCGTCACCGAGTCGACGACGGTGTTGCCGGCCGGGACGGCGCCGGACAGAGAGACCCCTGCCGGGAACACGACGGTGACCGAGGTGCCAGGCACCACCTTGTTCATGTCGTAGGCCAGTGTCGCCTTGTACGCGGTCCCGGGTACGACCAACGTGGTGCCGTCGTACTGCTGGTCGCCGTAGTCGATGCTCAGCGTCACACCATCGCTGGACGCATCCGCCGCGTGCGCGGCCGCAGGAACGGTCATTCCGAGGAGGACGAGCGCGGCGCAGACCACCGCTGCGATCAGCGTGCGCCAACGGTGAGTTCGGGTCTTCTCGTCGTGCGTCAGCACGCCATCGTTGTTCATGTTTCCCCTCAGACATGGTGCGGCGATGGCCCCCTCAAGCCGTCTACAGCCGCCGCACGAATCTATGAGGCAGCACGGTGCTGAGCACCGCCTTGTCACCCTGCCCGTCACCCGAAAACCGAGCGTTATCGGTCACGCGTGCGGAACTTGCCCATCACCGTGCGCGACCTGCCACGTCAGCCCGTCGCGCACGCGCGCCACGGCCGGCCTGTCGAGGGTCGAAGGGATGGTCGCGGCCGAGATCGCATCGGCAGCGAACGCGGATGACCTCTCCTTCGGCCGTCGCGGGGAAGATCTCGGCGTGCGACGGCGGCTGATCGCTCGCTTTTCCGCGTGATACCTCGGCCCTCGATCCCACGTCGCGCCCCTCTCGTCGAAAGTGAGAAACGATACGGCGGCGAGCCGGGCGCGTGGGCTGCGTCACCCCTTCCATCACCCGGACCCTTCCATCACCCGGGCATTACCTGGCCGAACCGCACCCTATGCTCGGGGTCGTGGAATCCGATTCGAGAGTCGGCCGCCGCATCGATCGCCTCTCGGGGGACGGCGTCAGGATCATCGCCGCCGCCTCGGGTGCAGGAAAGTCGCGGCTGGTGGCGGAGTGGGCCGAGAACGAGCGCCTGGCTGGGCATCCCGTCGTCTGGCACGACCTCCGATCGGATCTGCCCGGCATCGACGACGCTGTCTGGGCCTCGACCGTGCCGGGCACGCGCATCGTCCTGGACTCGGTGAATGCCGACGAAGTCTCGCACAGAAGAGCCCTCGGCGAGGCGTCGCGCCTGTACAGGGACGGTCGGGCCTCCACCGTCGTCGTGGCGACCCGGCGGCTGGCATCCGTTCTGTCGGACCTGTTCCCCGCGACACCCCGACACCGTGTGCTCACGACAGAGGACCTCCTGCTGTCGATCGACGAGATCCGCACGGCGGCCGAGGCGGCCGGCGTGAGCTCGCACGAACCATTGCTGCGGCTCGTGCGTGACCTCACAGGCGGCTTGCCGCGCGCCGGCGAGATGGTCCTGGCCGCGGCGGCGGGGATGTACGGCGCGCCGGGGCCGGTCGACGCCCGCAACGCGCGGGCGGGCCGCGCCCCCCCCCGTGTCGGC
>JBQCJQ010000712.1:0-2172 GCA_051952615.1 Humibacter sp. | reverse complement strand
TGCGCCATGGTGGTGCGGTCGACGCCGAGTTGGCCCGCGAGTTCGAGCTGAGACAGGTTGTCAGCGGCTTGCATCTGGGCAAGGACGCCACACTCGCGTGCGGTTGCACCGATCGCTTCGTACTTGGCCGAGGCCAGCGACTCGTATGCCAGGTAGGCGTGCTTGAGCAGGAATCCCATTCGGTCCAGTGCCATGGAGAAATCTTACAGGACTACTGATCGTCAGCTATGGTGACGAATATGATTCTTGTGACCAGCGGTCTTGGCTTCATCGGCTCCCACGTGACCCAAGCACTCTTGGAACGCGGACATGAGGTTCTTGTCACAACGCACAGCGCTCGCCAACCCGTGTCGTTCCTGCAGAACCGAGACGGGCTGACAGTTGCGAAGCTTGACGTGCGGGACCGCGGGCAATGGGATGAACTCGCTTCGCGATTCGAAGTGAACACCGTCGTGCATCTCGCTGCTGTCCACGGAGGCGGAGATCCGGTCGATGATCTGGTCGCGAACGTGCACGGCTTCGCCAACGCACTCGCATTCGTTCGCCGCGCGAAGGTCGGCCGGCTCGTCTACGCGAGTTCTATCGGCGTGTACGCGGGGGTGGAACCGCCTTATCGCGAAGACATGCCACTGCCTACGCTGGCGCCGCACGGTATCGCCGCGACAAAGAAGACCCTCGAACTCGCTGCCGACCTCGCCCGCAACAGCAGCGGAGCCGACGTGGTCGGTCTCCGCATCGGCGGCGTATGGGGACCATTGGGAAACCCCGCCTCACGATTCTTCGGACTGCCGCGGCTCCTCCACGCTGCCCTGACCGGTGACCCGCTGCACCTCGAGGCCAACGTCGCATGCGACCTCATCCATGTCGAGGATGCAGCACGAGCCATCGCCTCAGTCATGACCGCCTCGAAACTCAGCCATCCGATCTACAACATCGGCAGCGGCCGCACCACCACCGATCAGGAAGTCGTCGACGCCATCCGTCAGCTGATCCCCGACGCACCGATCTCAGTCTCAGCCGACGCGCCCCGTGTCGACGTCGGCCCGCTCCACATCGACCGCCTCGTCGCAGACACCGGATTCGAAACACGCCTCTCGCTCCAGGACGGACTCAGAACCTATGTCGATTGGCTCCGGACACGCGCGCGATGAACCGTCCGCTAGCGCCATCAAGCTGGCAACACATCTCGCATCGCCGAGCGCATGCCGAGGCGAAGGCGGGCCCGGGTTTGGATCTGAGATGATCTTCCGGGCTGCGGATGCGCTCACGCGGCGATAACGGCGACACGCAACGGCGCTCGCGACAGCTCCAGGCTGCACGACGAAGGGAACAACAATGACCACCATGGCGATCATCGGTGCGGGCCGTCAGCTCGGCGAGGCGCTTGCCCGCCGTTTCGGTCGCGAGGGATTCAGCATCGCGCTCATCTCCCGCAGTCAGGAGCGACTGGATGCCCTTGCGGAGGACCTCGTCGCCGATGGCATCACCGCGAAGGGCTACGCCGCCAACGTTCGCAACCCTGACCAGCTCGTGCGGGCCCTCGACCTCGCTGCGCAGGATCTCGGCCCGATCGAGGTGTTGAGCTACAACCCGTTGCCCGCGAAGGACTTTCTGCGACCGCTGCTCGAGTCGACGGTCTACGACATCCAGGCCGCTTTCGAGTTCTCCGTGCTCGGACCGGTTGCCGCGGTGCATCAGGTGCTGCAGGGCATGCGGGTGCTCGGCCGGGGGACGTTCTTGTTCGTCAACGGCGGCAGCGCCGTGCAACCGGTGCAGCACTTCGCGGGCACCTCGATCGCCTTCGCCGCCGAGACGGCATATGCGGAGATGCTCGATCAGGCGCTGCGCGACACCGACATCCATGTCGCCCAGCTGATCATTCCCGGCGGCATCATCCGCGGCGACGACCAGAAGGACCCCGAAGTCCTCGCTGAACTGCTCTGGAAGATGCACACCGAACGCGACCGTTTCCGCACTTTCGCAACCGAGCTCGAGGTGCAGCCGTACTGACCTGCTGACGCGTTCACGCTCCGATGACCCATCGGGTCGCACGGAGTCCTCTACGGGGTGTCGTTGACCGCGGCGGCGAGCTCTGCCAGGTCATCCCCACGTTCCCATCGCATCGCGTTGATGCCGACCGCTCGTGCCGCAGCGACGTTCCTCGCGGAGTCG
>JBQCJQ010000711.1:0-3216 GCA_051952615.1 Humibacter sp. | reverse complement strand
GAGGTAGGGGCAGGGCCCTTGGCCCACTGGGGCCAACAGGACACCGGAAGTCCCCGTCCGGTGTCCTGCAAGCTCAGCGGATCATGTAGTGCTCGTGCACGCGGCCGGCTGCCGCGTGACACCCTGCGCAGCACTCGCGCAGGAACTTGGCCCACTCTTCCGAGTGGGGTCGCGCCCGTTCTCCATCGGCCCTTAGGCCGCCCCTGTGCCCGCGTAGCGGGCCGTTGCCCTCGCGCTCGTGCTCTCGCTCCATTGCATCCCCTGAATGGCCCGACAGGGGCCGCGTACGCCGTTGTACACGGCCCATCCGACACTGTCCGGCCAGAAGGCCGCACCGCCCGAAAGGGGAGAGCCGTAGGCGCGCTGGGGGAGGCGCGCCCGGCACGGGCGGTGCGGCGGTCTGGTGGGGCAGGGCCCTTATCGCTTGGGCACGTACGCCTGCGCGTCACGACGGCCGTCATGCACTTCGAGGAAGTCGTACGGCTTGTCGTAGAGGTTGACGTACTGATCTTCGCCGACCGTTTCTACCTCCGCGTAGGTGATCTCCCCGCCCCCACGCCCATCAGGGAAATGAACGGGTAGGTCAAGCAGCTCGGGGTGTTCCCTGTAGAGCGCGCGAAGTTGCGCCATGAGCTGCCGGCCGGTCATGAGGCGCTTCGGATGCGCATGCGAGCCGACGCGTACTCGTCGTCCCACTCGTGCTCAGTCAGCCATGCGATCGCCTCTTCATGGGTGCCCACGTACAGGCTCTCTCCCGAAATCGTGTCGTAGACCTCGTACATCACTCGCCCCCGATCAGACCGAGCACGGGCGCGTACAGCGCCATTTCCTCCGCGCTGGCCTCGGTCGGCACCGCCGGGTCCTCGCCTTCCCAGAGAAGGCGCAGGGCCCACTGCGGGGCCCCCAGGACGTTGCCAGGGGCCCAGTCGATCGTGTCGCCATCGGCGACCAGCTCGGCCCAGTGGGCCGCGCAGACGGGGCGGTAGTCCATCTTGCGCTCCGCGCAGAACGCCATGGGGTGGCTCCAGTCGCCGAAGGCGACCTGCCACCCGCAGATCATGGAGCCTCGCCAGGGCTCCCGAGGGAGGGTCCGGGGGGTCATCGGATGCCCGCCGGGAATTCGTAGACTCCCGTCACGTGGCCGGTCGGAGTGGCCACGGCCACAACGGTTATGACCTGGTAGTCGGCACGACGCTTGATCACGCGGCTGAACGCCAGGCCGTCCAGTAGTAGGGCGGACGTGATCCGTCCGCATGCCTCCGTCGCACTGATCTGCCCGCTACGCGGCTTCATCCCGTGCATGGCCGTGTAGATCACGGCCGGAGTCTCGGTATTCTGTTCCATGGTCCTTCCTCTCCAAGGTTGAACCAACAGAGGCCAGGGGACGGCAATCCCCTGGCCTCACCTGTGCACTGCATGCACAAGGGGACACGCACAGCGTGCGTGTCCGATGCGCGAACAGGGCTGTTAGTCCTGGCTGGCCAGCCACTCGTCACACTCGGCCCGGAACGCCTCCGGCGTACGGGCGATGGTCGGCACGTCCTTCTCGTAGTCCCACACGTTGATCGTGTCCGTGGGGCGCTCCGATCCCTCCGGCCATACGTCGATATAGGCTCCGCCCTCCCAGGCGAAGGTCAGGAACTCCGCCGCCTCCGGCGTGTACGTAAACAGAGCGTTCTTGCCCGGCATGTCCTCGGTCCTCTCCTACCGATGTCTTGCGGCTGCAAGACCAATCGAGGGTACGGGAAGCCCCGTACCCTCTCAGGCCCGACAGGGTCAGATGTGCGTGTCAAGCGTGGTCATGAAGGACGCGGCGGCGTCCTCGATGTCCTGGGGCGCCGGGCGGCGCCACCAAGCGCGGATGCGCGCCGCGAGGCGGCGCATCAACCCTCCTGGTCTGCGAAGATCTCGCAGTCCTCGCGGTCGGTCACGATGGACAGTGCCCAGTGGTGCATGTCCGCCCCCTCTGGGGGCGAGAACACGAAGGACGCGCGCCCCTCTGCCACGAAATGACAGTCCGGACCGCTGTCCGCGATGGCGGACAAGGCCGCCTCGCAGTCCGCGAAGGCATCGCACCACTCGCACGAGTTGTCGCACTCGTGTTCCTCTTGGCAGTTCTCCCCGTAGTAGTCCTGCTGGTCCTTAATCTCGTGACGCAGTGCGTCCAACGCGCCTTCGACGCTGTCGAAGCACATGACGTCCGACTCCGGCAGGTAGCCGGGCATGTTGTGCCCGACGTGGATGTGCACGGGCGTGACGGTGTTCTTGATCAGGGTGACGCTCATGATCACTCGCCCCCGCCGATGCGCTCGACGGCGAACTCATACGCCAGGCGCGCCACCTGGGCGTGCATCTTCGGCGTGCCGGTGGACAAGGTCTCGTTGTCCACCTCGTAGACCGGACCGTTCATCACGGTCACGGTCCAGTCGCCGGTGTAGGCACGCCCCAGCGTGCCCCCGCCGACCTTGTCCACGGTGATGTTCAGGCCGTACAGCGTGTCCGCGTACTCGTGCCCAGATTCCATGATCCAGTCCTCTCCAAAACTGGTTCTCCCCGCGCGGCAACGCGGGGCGGTCTCCGTAGGACCGAGCCAACGCACGGCCCGTAGGCCGTGCCCTGGACTGTCCGGCGGATCAGAGATTGCTGTCGGCGAGGAAGCTGGCCCAGCCGCCCTCGTAGTGCCTCTGGACAAAGCGCTGCACGTAGTCCGTGCTGTCCTCGTACACGGGATGTACGTCGCCAGCGTCCAACGGATTCGCCGGAAAGGCGTCCGCGATCCAGTCGCGCGCTTCCGCGATCTGCTCATCGGTGGCGCCGATCTCGTTCTTGTCCATGGTCCCTGCCTCTCCAAACAGGTCATGACTGCTCATCAAAGGCACTGCGCGGCAACGCAGTGCCCATGACGAGGCACGGCCCCGGAGGGCCGTGCTCGCGTCTGTGTGTCCGCACGTCTTACGGGGTTCGTGCGGTACCCGTGCAGCCTCTCGGTGTGCTGCGCGCCCAACTGCCGGGACCTCCGGCTCTCTGGCACCTATTGGATCTTCGATCACCCTCCGGTTCACCGCCTG
Organism: Humibacter sp.; assembly: GCA_051952615.1. Lineage (GTDB taxonomy): Bacteria > Actinomycetota > Actinomycetes > Actinomycetales > Microbacteriaceae > Humibacter. The sequence continues at coordinate 148 of JBQCJQ010000711.1, read as the reverse complement.
GGCCACTCCCGCTACACCCGCTCTCGCAGGTCGGCGGGAAGCTCCCTGGTTTGTCACCCGGTGGTGGGGGGGGGGGGGGGGGGACAAAAAGAGATAGAAAGAAATAGATTTAATAATAAAATTTTTTTTTTTCAACAATGTGGTGTTT
>JBQCJQ010000710.1:0-2484 GCA_051952615.1 Humibacter sp. | reverse complement strand
GAGGCGCGATTCCGGCTCCGTCCGCCGCAGGATGCCCCGGAGTGCGTGATGGCCGTGCTGCGCGACGTCGCGATACGTGAGACCTCGGAGGGTTGGACGTGGCGGAACGACATCGGTGCACGCGGCGATTATCTGGACCCTCGGCTCGGCGGGCTGATCGGGAGGATCACGGTGCCCTCGATGTGGGTGTTCGCTGAGGCATCCATCAGTCTTCAACTTGAGGCGGCTCCGCACATCGTGCAGGACGCCGTCGCGGAGTACCGGCTCGTCTCGATTCCGAAGACCCATCACCATCTGCTGCTCGAGGAGCCCGCCGTCGTCGCGGAGCTGATCGAGCAGTTCAGCGACGAGGTGCAGCGCACGGGTTGACATCCAGTCAACTAGATGGTTGATTCTCTCTTGAGAACCAGAACGCTTGAGGACTCGAGCGCTGCGAACCCGAGAACGATGCGAGAAAGGAACGGCACGTGCGAATCGTCGTGCTCGTGAAGCAAGTCCCCGATACCTACGGCGACAGGAAGACCGACCTCGCGACCGGCCTAGTCGACCGCGCGGGCAGCGAGTCGGTCGCCGACGAGATCGGTGAGCGCGCGGTCGAGGCTGCGCTTGTCATCCAGAAGACCGTGCCCGAGACCGTCATCACCGTGATGACCATGGGTCCGGAGAGCGCCATCGATGCCCTGCGCAAGGGGCTCGCGCTTGGTGCAGATGACGCGGTGCACATCGTGGATGACGGCCTGCTCGGCGCGGACCTCACGCTCACCGCGGAGGTGCTCGCCGCAGCGATCAGACGACAAGAGTTCGACCTCGTACTGACCGGCAACATCTCAACGGATGGCGCGGGAGGCGTTCTCGCGGCGATGCTCGCTGAGCACCTCGGGCTCGCCCAGGTGACCAACCTCTCCTCGATCACGGTCGGCGACGGCGCCGTCACGGGCACCCGCGTCATCGATGGTGGCACGGCAGAGGTCACGGCAGTCCTCCCCGCCGTCGCCAGCATCACCGAGGCGATGCCCGACCCGCGCCTGCCCTCGTTCAAAGGCATCATGGCCGCGAAGAAGAAGCCAGTGACGACCATCACGGCCGCCGAGCTCAATGCTGACCTACTCGGCGAGCAGGCGGCCAGGGCGATCGTGCTCTCCGCTTCAACCCGTCCTCCGCGGAGTGCCGGTATCAAGATCGTCGACGAGGGCGACGGCGGCGCGAAGCTCGCCGAGTGGCTCGTCGCTCAGAAACTCGCATAAGGACCCGACCCCATGGCTGAACCCGTTCTCGCCCTCCTCGACGTGACGCTTGCCGGTGCTCTCGCTTCGAGCGCCGCCGAAGTGCTCGGCGCGGCCTCCACCCTGGGAGAACCCGTCGCGGTCATCCCTCTCACTCCGACTGCAGACGCTGACGCCCTCGTCGCGGCCGCCGGGTCGGCGGGCGCATCGCGCGTGCTCGTCGTGCCCGTGCCGGCGGATCAGGTCACGGTCGCCATCGTCGATGCACTCGCAGCCGCCGCGGCGGCGGTCGTGCCGGCAGCCATCCTCGCCGCGCACAGCATCGAGGGTCGCGAGGCATCGGCACGCGTCGCCGCCCGCACGAAGCGCGCGTTACTCGTGGACGCCGTCGGGGTGGACAGAGACGACGAGGGCATCATCGCCCACCACTCCGCCTTCGGTGGCGCCTACCTCATCGACTCCGCGGCGACGGTGGGTGCGCCCGTGATCACACTGCGACAGGGCGCTGTGGATGTCCGTGCGGCCGCCGTCGACGCGCCGACTGTCACCACGCTCGACGCTGTTCCCCCGACGACTCCGTTCGCGACCGTCACGGCATCCAACCCGGCCGCCGACGCCGGCGGATCCCGCCCGGATCTGCGCCGCGCGAAGAAGGTCGTCGCGGGAGGACGCGGCCTCGGCTCGAAGGAGAAGTTCGAGCTCGTGGATGACCTCGCCGATGCGCTTGGTGCGGCGGTCGGTGCCTCCCGGGCGGCCGTCGACGCCGGGTACATCCCGTACGAGCATCAGGTCGGGCAGACCGGTGTCACGGTCACACCCGACCTTTATATTGCTGTCGGGATCTCCGGAGCGATCCAGCACCGCTTCGGAATGCAGACCGCGAAGAACATCGTCGCAATCAACTCAGACCCGGACGCCCCGATCTTCGAGATCGCGGACTTCGGCGTGGTCGGGGATCTCTTCCAGATCGTTCCGAAGGCGATCGAGCAGCTCACCACGAAGGCCTGAGACATGGTGGCACTGCGACAGGGGCTTCCGAGGCGGCCCGGCGGCGAGGCCTGGCCGCCGGCAGGCGTGCGGTTTGTCGGTGACGCCGCTCCCGTGGCCGTGCCGGAGACGCCGGTGGTCTTTGCGGAAGCAGCGACTGCAGGCAGGATGCCCCTCGATGCCGCGTTCGCCGGAGCACGCGTGCGTCAAGGGCTTCCTCGCGTCGCGGGAGGGGATCCTTGGCCTCCGGTCACGGCGGTCGTAGCGCTCCCGG
>JBQCJQ010000709.1:0-3254 GCA_051952615.1 Humibacter sp. | reverse complement strand
CCCGACGGCGTCTGCGTCGCGGTGGCCGAGAGGGTGATCGTTCCGCCGTGCACCGTCGCCCCGTCGATCGTGACGGAGGCGGATGCTGGGGCCCCGGTCTCGGCATCCGTCGCGGCGAGGGTCACGTTTCCGGCGCCGGTCGCCGTGCGGGTGTCGATGGTCACCCCGTGGGTCACCGTGATGGTAGCCGCGTCGATCTCGAGCCGTGCGCCCGGCAGGAGGAGGTTGCCGGTGACCGTCACCGTCACACCCGACGCCATCGCGCTGATGGTGAGCGAGCCGCTCGGGACGTCGATGGTCTGCGTCTCCATCGCGGGCGAGCTCACGATGATGTGGCCTGCGCCGTCCGAGGTGACCGTCACGGTGTCGTTCGCGGTGGACGGGTTCACGTCCACATCGGTGACGCCGGTGATGGTGACCGGCTCGAGACCCGCGTAGCTCAGAACGTGTCCGGCGAAACCGAGTGTTCCGCTCGACGGTCCGTTCGGGGTGGAGACGATGCGGCCGCCCGCGGCGTGCACCACGACGGTGTCGTAGCCGCCGGCACCGCCGTCGATACCGCCGCCCAGCCATCCGGTCGGGCCGAAGACGAACGTGTCGCGGTTGCCTGCAGCGCCGAGCAGGTTGTCGAAGCCGGTGAAGCCGGTCGACGCTCCGCCCGCCGTCGCGGCGAGCGATCCCGAGTCGTGCCCGGTGACGTTCCACGTCGTGTCTGCGGTGGGTCCGTGCAGCGAGGTGCCCGAGCCGGTCGCGCTGATGGAGCGCACTCCGCTGTAGGCCAGGGATGCCAGACCGTTCGCAACCACGCTGCCTGCGCTCACCGAGTCGGCCGTCCAGTTCACGCCGTTGCCGATCACGGCGACCGAGTCGGACCCCGAACCGGAGAACGTGATCGGAACCGTGACGGGACCGGCGCTGGTGTCGATCGTCAGCGTCACGCCGTGTGCGCCGCTTCCGGTGATCGTCGCCGAGGTCAGGGACGCGAGGGGCACCCGGGTGAGCACGCCGTTGTCGTCGATGACCAGGTCGGCGCCCTCGACGTAGACACGCACGCTGTGGGTCGTCGCCGAGGTGTTCGCCGTGTAGGTGAACGCGCTCGGCGTCGAGGTCGCGGCCGGGGCAGTCGAGGACGGCGACTGCGTCGCGGGCTGTTGCGTCGCGGCTCCGGTCGTGCCGGTGGCCGTGGCAGGCGTGCCGCCGGTCGATGCCTGCGTCGACGGGTCGATCGCCGCTGCGCCGCCCATCGCCGACGTCGAACCGCCTGCGGATGATCCGGGGGTGGTCGAGCCTGCATCACCCGACGGCGACGGCTGCTGGGTCGACGGGTCGGTCGCCGCCGCGCCCGCGCTGGTCGGGTCCGCGCCGGTCGCCGACGTCGCACCGGTCGAGTCGGTGCCCTGGCCCGCGCCGCTCGCCGGGGGCGTGCTGGTCGAGCCGGCGCCGGCCGAGCCCGTGTCGGTCGGGGCGGCGGTCGTCGGGTCGGCGCTCGGCGTCGGCTGGGCGGCGGCCGCGGGAGTGGAGCTCGCGGTGTCGGCCGGAGTCGCGGCAGGCGTCGAGGCATCCGTCGCATCGAACACGAATGCGATTCCGACGGAAGCTCCGAGACCGCCGTGCAGCACGACCCCACCGTCCGCGCTCGGCGTGGGAGTCGGGTCGCTGGTCGGGGTGCCGGTGCTGCCCTGGTCGGACGAGGGCGAAGGGTCGGGAGTCGGCGTCGGATCGCTGGTCTGCGTGGGCGTCGGGGTCGGGGTGGGCGTCGAGGTGGGTGTGGGAGTCGGAGTCGGCGTGGGAGTCGGCGTCGACGACGGGTCTCCGGTGTGCGACGAACCGCCCACCGAGGTGGGTCCGGTTGTGCCCGGTCCGCACACCAGGGTGCTGCTCGAGGTGCTGGTGGACGACGAGCTCGTCACGGTGTTCGTCGTCGGATCGACGGTGGTCGTCGGTGTCGTGGTCGGCGTCGAGCCGCCCTTGGTCATGTGACAGTTCGACCCGTACGGAGACGTGCTCTGCCCGGACGTGTGGCTCGGCGTGCTCGTGGCCGGTGTGCTGATCGTGGCGGGCACGCTCTGTTGCGAGGCGGCCAGCGACGCCAGCAGGGCCGCGAGCAACGAGGGATCCACCCGCTGCACGACCTGCTGAGTGACGACGGGCGCCGGCACCTGAGTCGTCGCCGTGGTCGGTGTCGTCGTCTCGGTGGGTGTCGACGTCGGAGTCGGCGCGGGCTGCGGCGGCAGCGACACGTGCACGGTGATCGTGCGCGTCGCGGGTGGCGCAGTCTCTGCGAAGGCCGGACCCGTCACGACGGACTGAGCAAGGGCGAGCGCGAAAGCGCTGATCACCGCCGCGAAAGCGACGATGGCCGACCTGCGACGGACGGGTGCGCCGGAGGCGACGCGATCGGTTTCCCGATCCGTCGACATGCGCTTTCGCCCTGTCACGGCTACCCCGAGCTGAGGACTCCACGCGCGGTGACCCGAACACCGCGACCCCATGGAGCCGACATCGGTGACGCTAGACCCACGCTCAGGAAGGGTGCAATGACTTTCTTCCGGATGACGCGCGCGCGGTCATCCCGTCGTCATATGCCGCAGCGGCGTGTCGCGCGGCGGGCTGCCGAACTCGGGTCGTCGGAGCGCTCCCCGATTCCCCCGAAGTGGGGGTCAGCGCTGGTGAGCTCGTCGGCTGGTTTTCGCCGCGTCGACGGCGGCAGCGATCCGCTCCGCATCGAGCCGGTAGTGGCGGATGGCGGTGCCGGCCAGGACCTCCGAACGATCGCTCTCGCCGAGGCGATCGACGATGCTCTTCGCCGCCTCCCAGGTGCGTGGATAGTCGCCTGCCGGGATCGAGAACGGCCAGTCGCCGCCGTACATCAGCCGCCGCGGACCGAACACCTCGAGCGCCCGATCGACGAACGGGCCGAGCTCGTCGACTGTCCATGCCGCCACGTCGGACGTGGCCGAGTACAGCCCCGAGAGTTTGGCGCTGATCAGGGGATTCTCCGCAACGCGCGCGATCAGGCTCCACCACGGTTCGCGGTCAGGGAGACCGATCGGCGGCTTGGCGAGATGGTCGATGACGATGCGCAGTCCCGGATGCCGTTCGCTCACGGTCACCGCGTTCTCGAGGTGGCGAGGGAGCACGGCGACGTAGTCGAAGGAGAGGCCCAGCCGCTCGAGAACGCCGAGTCCGTCATCCACCTCCGGTCGCAGGATCCAGTCCGGATCGGGCATGTCATGGATCAGGGCACGCACCCC
>JBQCJQ010000708.1:0-8921 GCA_051952615.1 Humibacter sp. | reverse complement strand
CCCCTACGGGCGAGCTGGACGAGCCCACCAAAGCCTCCCTGAGAGGCGTCCAGCGCCTCTTCGGGGCGCAGGTCACAGGAGTCCTGGACCTGCCCACTGCGGCGCTCATAGAGCGCCTGAGGCACGTGTACAAGGAGGACTGAATGACCAAGACCCAGCTCGCCGACATCGGCGAGCGCGCCGGCTGGACGCTGGCGCAGGCGGCCGTGGGCTTCGCCATCACCGAGGCGGCCAGCATCCCCGGATGGTGGACGCTGCCGCTCGCCACGGCGCTCAGCGCCGCCAAGACCTACATCCAGCACCAGCTGGACAAGCGCAAGACGGCGGAGGTAGGGCCATGAACCGCGACTTCGGAGTCATAGACCTGCTCATCGTCGGCACGTTCGTGCTCGTGCTGCTCATCGCGCTGGGCATCTTGCCCAGCTAGGAAGGGGGCGCCGTGACGCTCGCCCTGACCCCGGACCAGCGCTTCGCAGTGCTGCTGGCACTGCTCACGGCCGCCCTGGCGGCCATCGGATGGTTGACCAAGTGCCTGTTCAGTGTCACGCAGCAGTGGGCGCGCACGGGCGCGCGGCTCGAAGAGCTGAGCAACGACATCCGGGATCTGGTCAACGCCAAGGAGCGCGACCACAGTCGCATCGAGACCCGGATCGACCGGATCGAGGGCCGCGTGGAGCGGCACGAGACGTGGCACCAGGACCATTAGGTCCGGAAAACAGAAAAGAGGCCCACCCCCGAAGGGGTGGGCCTCAGTGGTGCGCCCCTCGACTCACGGAGCGAGTCACGTCGCGAGGGGCGGTTCAGGGGTTGTCGTCGGCATACAACCTTGCCGCGCAGATGAGCTTCTGGCCGAGATCTTCGGCCTCGTCCTCCGTCATTCGGAGATCGCCAAGAGGCGTGGTTACCCGGATGTAGCCGAGACCGATCTCAGTGCCGGGGACCTGCTCCCCGGCGTAGTAGACGCCGAAGGACTCGTCCATCAGTCCATCACCGGCAGGTCTTCGCCGCCATCGGCGGCCAGCTTCTCCCAGCCCACGGGCTGCTTCTTGGCAGCCTCCTCGGCGCCTGTGGCGTCGAACAGGGGCTCCTTGACGAACTCGGGTATCTCGGGCATCTGAGCAAGGATCGCCTGTCGGCGCCATTCCTCAAGCGCTTCCGCGCTGGGGCGCGCCGACGCGCCCTCCAGCTCCAGCACGCGCTGGAGCTTCGCGACCACGGTCGCACTGTCGTCGTCACCCTGGAGGGTGACAGTGGTCTCGGACACGTCGTCCGAGAAGACGAACCGGACCGGCGCCTTGGCGCCGGAGCCGACCTTCATGGTGATCATTCGGTGTCCTTCAGCTCGTAAACGGACGCGCCGCCCTCCTCGTCGGTTGCGGGCTCCCAGTCATCCCCGATTTCCAGCGAGTGCTTCCGGCCCCACCCGGAGCACTGAGCGCAGATACTGGGCGCCCCCTCCGTCGCCAGTTCGAATATCTTTTCCGGATCGGTCTCGTCGGTCTCGACGTCGACCGTGGCGTTTGCCCAGGTCGTCATGGGCACGCGGTACTTCGGCATCAGTTCTCCTTGTCGGGGTCGATCAGGTCGGCGGCCTCGTCCGTGAGGTCGTCGCAGCAGCGCTGGCCCACGGTGTGGGCCGCCCAGTCGTGGCGGCGGATCTTCGCCGCCGCTTCGCGGAGGACTTCGTCCCGGTACGCATCGAGATACGGCCCGACAGCGAAGCTGCGGGACCACAGATTCTCGATGCGCTCTCGCGCGCTCATGCGCCCTCCATGGGCCGGATCTGGAGGAGCGCCTGTACGGCGCTCCCGTGCGTGATGACCAGGGCGCCCTCATGGGCGCACACGGTGGCGTCGCCCGGAAGGGCGACCTCGTACTGCGTGCCGTCGTCCGTGGCGTACGCCACGGCGTACGGAGGCCGGCGGGGAGGCTGCGCCTCCGACTTCGTCGCCTGCGAATTCCTGCGCAGGATGCGCAGGTTCTCGTTGTCCCACGCGCGACAGCGCGCGCACTGGCGGTTCTCATAGTGCGAGTCACCCGGCGACGGCACACGGTGCCAGTCGCCCCATTCGTGCTCGCACTCCGGAGCCTCCGGCTCGGACTCCGCCTCGATCTCCTGACGGAGATCGATCAGCTCCTGCATGGCCGCCTCCTGGGCGGCGTCCGGCTCCGCCGGGGCGCTCGCTGCCCCGTAGGGGTGGAAGCCGTGGGGGATGCAGCCCTCTGGGCGGCCCATGTGGGCTGCCTTCGGGCAGCCGCAGGGGCAGAGCAACCGGAGGTCGATCGGCCCTGCCATCGACAGATGAGCGGGCCAGAAGAACCCGCATGGGCAGATCCTCCGATCCTCGATCTCGTGATCGAGGATCTGGTACTGGCAGCCACGCTGCCCGTGCGTCTCGCGCACCAAGTGCGCGCTGCCGCTGTGGCCGCAGTTGCGGCACGGGTTATCCGGCGATGAGCTTGCGGAGTCCGGCGGCGACAGGAGCCTCTTCGCGTCCTCGCTGTCCGGGTCGAAGAAGCCCGCGCACAGGTGGCACTTACACCCTATTTCGCCGTGGTCCTCGCGTGAGTGGCCGCAGGACATGCAGTACTTTGCGGCGTCAGCCGCTGATGAGTCTTCGGAGCCCTTCGGCTCCGGACTCTCTGAAGATGTCATTGCAATCCTTACCCTTGGGCATCCGCACAGGGATGGCCTGCACGTCGTCTATGAGTCGCTTGTTCAGGCCCCGGCCGGCGTCGTCGCCGTCGCCGAAGGCGAAGACCTTCGAGAAGTCCTCCAGGCAGCGCCCGAAGTGCTTCTGCCAGGCGTTCGCCCCGGCGACCGCCACGCCGGGAATCCCGGCGGCGGTGAGGGCGATTGCGTCCAGCTCGCCCTCACACACGCAGATGAAGTCACTGCGCTCCTGGAGCGCCAGCACGTTGAACAGCCGACTGTCCAGCCCTTCGGGCTTCAGGTACTTCCGGTGTCCTTCGACTGCCTTGCAGTCGTGGTCTTGGATGCACCGGAAGTTCATCGAGACCACGCCGGCAGGCGTGAGATACGGAATCGAGAGCCTCCCGGCGAAGTGGCTGTGCTCCATCAGCGGCCGGCGTACGACGCCGAGCCGGAATCGCTGGGCGATCTCGGGGCCGAAGCCCCGCTTGCGCAGGTAGTCCTGAGCAGCGGCGTCCGCCGCCAGGTCGGCCTGGTACGTGGCAGTCGCCTGCTCGAAGGTCAGGCGCTGCTCTGGGGTGGGGAGTTTCATGCCGCCTTCCGGCGACGGTAGGCGCGGTCGTGCTCTCGGTTACAGGTGCGACACCGACGAAAGCCGCCCTTGACGATGACCAGATTTTCACCTGAGTACGGGTGCCCCTGCGGGCAGTGGGTCTTGGCGCGCATGTTCGCCCCCACATTGGCCCGCAATAGGTTCTCTCGGTGCGTCACCGCTTCCAGATGAAGCGGCGCCACGCAGTGGCGGTTGGTGCAGCCGCGAGCAAGGACGTGGTCGATGACCAAGCTTTCGGGTATCGGGCCGTAGGCCAGCGTGTAGGAGACGCGATGCGCGTGGGCCATCTTCCCGTGGAGCCCGAATCGGCCATACCCAATCGTGTCCACATATGCCGTCCACAACATGCAGCCCTCCCTGTTGGGGAGGGCCACCTTGGACCAGAAGCGGGCTTCGTCCCGCTCGGTGAGATTCACCCACCTCTCCTTCCTGGCGGGACATACCTAGTCCGGCCCGTGCCTGTTGCCCGTTCATCGCCGGGTCGCCGATAGCGCCCCGCAGGGCGTGGGATGGCCACGCCCGCGGCGTTGCCGATGACCTCCAGGCGCTTGCGCGCCTCGTCTCTGGAGCAGGACTCCATGGCCATGACCAGATGTAGGGCGGTGCCCTTGAACTCACAGGCAAAGCAGAAGGCCACCCCCTTTTCGACGTTGACCGTCAGGGATGGCCTTCGCTCACTATGTGCCGGGCAGCAGACTTGCTGTTCGCCCCAACGGGAGCTGCTGCGCAGCTCTACGCCGTAGTGTTCGAGGGCTGCCTCTAGCAGCCCAGGCTGCGGAGCAGCGCCACGGCGACCTGGAGATCGACCCGAATCCATGGCGTCATCCCCTCGAAGAACTGCTCGCCCTCGAACTGCGCTTGAGGGAGGTACGCGTCCCACTCCGCGACCGGCTTGCGGAAGCGCTTGACCACGAGCATGCAGTAACGCGTTCCTGCGTTCTGCTGCTCCTTCAGCGTCTCGCGCTTCCACTCCGCCAAGCGGAGTTCCTTCGCCGCCTTCACCTCGATGCAGGTCTGCGGGACGCCCGCGATGTCCCCGCGGTCGTGGTCGCCGGACAGGGCCCGGCGCTCCACGTCGGGCCACCAGGTCTGGAGATACCGCACCGTGGCGGTCTCTCCAGCGGTGCCGCGGTCCTTGGACTTGCTCATCGGCAGCATCCCTTCAGGTGCCGCACCGCGGCGTCGTACGCGTCCCCCGGGGACGCGAAAGAACCGAAGTCCTCGTAGTGCCTTATGGAGCACTGGTGCTCCCACCACCACCCGCCCATGCCCAGCCACACGTGCGCCTTGTGGCGCTCGGGCGCCTGCGGCGCGTAGTCCAGGTCACGGCCGCGGAGCGGCATCGTGTGCAAATCCGACATCGGAGACCTCCTTTCGCTGGGCGAGGAATCCCCGGCCGATCCATTCCGTGTAGGCGGGCGGGATGCACTCGCGGATGCCGTCGCGGTTCATCCAGGGCACGCCCATGACCTTGCGGGCGTGGTCTACGCCCGAGAAGTTGCCGATGAACTGCCCGAACTCGCCGGGCTTGATGGCCCGGCCCATCTTGGTCTGCGGCGCCGTGTGCGCCGGGTGCTCCGGCGCCGTGAGGCGGAAGCCTCCGCCGGTCTCGAAGTACCGGTGGCGGTAGGTCTCCATGCCAAACATGGAGCCGCAGAGCATGACGGGGTTGCGGAGCTTGGGGACCGCGCCGCGGACGTTCTCGATGACGTACGGCCTGCCGGAGCGGTCCAGCATGCACCGGACATCGGCGATCAGGTCCGGGTGCGTGCCGCGCATGATCCGCTGCGTATCGCTGTCGTGCTGGCACGGCGGCGAAGCGTGGACGAAGTCGAAGTCCGCGAAGGTCCAGCGGCTGCAATCCAGCGCGTTCGCCTGAATGAAGGGGTACGGGTAGCGCGGCTGGGGGTTGAGGTCGATTCCGACGACCTCGAAGCCTGCCGCGGCGTACCCGGCGGCAGCGCCGCCCTGGCAGCAGAACAGGTCCAGCACCCGGGGCCTCACGACATCCCCTCCGCCACGCGGATGATCGCGGCGTAGTCCGCCGCCCGGCCCTTCAGGGCCCGGACCTCCTTGCCCAGTTCGACGGCCTTCGCCGTCGCGGGCATGAGGCGCCAGTGCGCCTCCAGGCGCTCCGCGCGCTCGGTGAGCTGCGCGTGGCGGAGCCGCAGCTCCGCCAGGGTCAAGGGGTTCATGAGTGGATGTCCACGGTCGTGACGACCGTGCCTTCCGGCACGGAGGTCAGGTAGGCGCGGTACCCCTCCACGTAGCCCGGGATCTCACGGAAGTGACTCACGCGGTCGGGTCGCGTCTCGGTCGGGTCCGGAAACCCCCCGGGGACGTACTCCTCCTTTGGAAGCCAGCGCCCGTCCAGAGTGAGGTAGGCGTACGGCGAGTCGAAGCGCGTGTCCATGGCCAGCACCTGCGCGGCAGGCGCCGCGTTCTCGCCGTTGAAGTAGCCCTCCCAGCGACCGCCGGTCACCCACCAGTCCCACTCGCCGGTCCAGTTGTCGTCCTCGTCGTACCGCTCGCGGAACGGCTCCATCGCCTTCTCCACGTCGCCGCCGGGCTCCGTGAACACGTGGATGATGTAGTGCACTACCAGTTCCCCTCTCCGTTCCACGGCGCATAGCCATGCGCCGCAGAGATCTGTATGCGGTCCCCGCGAGCGAGGTCGCGGATGCGCTGGCAAGCCAGGCATCGCCGCCCACCGGCGGGCGGAATGTAGGTATTTGCATCGTCGTAGCGATGCCCTCGAAGGCAGTGCGTCTTGGCGGCGTTCTTGGCCGCCACGCCGCTGCCGCGGCGACTGTTCTCCTGACTGGTCACCGGCTCTAGGTGATCCGGCGCCACGCAGTGGCGCACTCGGCAGAGATGATCCAGTTGCAAGCCCGCAGGCACTGAGCCGTAGGCCATGGCGTACGAAAGGCGGTGAGCTTGCCTCATGGCACCGCCCAGCTTGAACCGGCCGTAGCCGTCCCATGTGGACGCCATCCACAACATGCAGCCGTTGCTGTCAGGCAACGCCACCTTGACCCAGAAGCGGGCCTGGTCCTTCTCGCCTAGCTCCATTCCTGTTCCCCCCTCCATGGGGCGCTGTACTGAAGGGCGCGCGGGATGGCTATGTGGTCGCCCACGTACGCGCGTTCCGCGTGCAGCTCCATGGGGAAGTACGAGTTCGCGTCCTTGTCGGACTTGCCGTGGCGGAGCTTCACTGCTGCGACGTTCAGTCGCATCTGCTCATCGAGACCGCAGGTCACGATGACCTCCGGGATCGCAGCGACCTTGCCGTGGATGTCGCTGCGCCGCGGGCACGGCCTCTTCGTGCCCGGACTGTCAGAGGCGTGGTGTATAAGCAGCACGTGCGCGCCGGTGTCGCGCGCCAAGACCTTGCTCTGGCGCATCAGGTCGCGCAGCGTCGCCCACTCGTCTCCGGCCTCGTGGCCGACATCGGAGACGATGTCGATGACGATCTGCTCGGGCCAACGGCCCTGGGCCTCCGCATATGCGAAGGTCTCCAGCCAGATGTCATCCAGGGTCGGATCGGGACGGAAGTCCCACTTCAGGAAGTCGTAGCTGCTCAACAGCTCGGCCGCCTTCGGCGGCTGCGTGTGCGGCCAGGACTCCGTCTCATCCGTGGGCCGGCCGCTGGCGAGAGCCAGCAGCCGTGCACGGACAGTCTCCAGTGAGCTGTCCGTGCTGAACGCCAGTGTCGGCACCTTCATGCCGACGACCAGATTGAGCATGAGCATGGTCTTGAAGGACGCCGGGAGTCCGGCGATCATCGAGACCGATGACCGCCGGAATCGGATGCCCCTCTGCTGCCACGTGACGAACGGCATCGGCAGCGGCTCGGCCGCATCTGAGGCGCGGCCGACGCTGCGGGACAGGGTCTTCAACGGACCCTGTTCTTGATGAACTCCACGATCGACCAGGCCAGCGCAGCTGGCCATGCTGCCAACAGGATGGCAAGGAGAGCCACCCCCGCAGGGGGTAGCTCGATGCCTTCCTCCTGGAGATGCTTCGGCATGAGCGCTGCTATGCCGACGTAGCCCGCCACGTAGACGAAGAAGACCAAGGCGGGCCAACTCAGGAGGTCGCTCACCCCGCCTCCCCCAGCTCGCGCAGCGAGAGGCCCAGTGTCACGAAGCTCCACGTGTTCTCGGACTCCGTCCGATACAGGACCCGCGCCGGGTAGGCCCAGTCGATCTGGCGCAGCAGCGCCAGCATGTCGTCCGGGTCGATCCGACCCGGAGTGACCCAGGCCCCGATGGGCCCCAGGGCCGTGACCGGCCGGAAGTACGGCTGCCACTTGTCCCCGGCGCTGGCGTTGTAGTGCGCCAGCGCGATGCGCGTGACGACCTCCACGCGCTCCTCCCGGCGGTCCGGGAGGAGCAGGTACAGGGCGGCCATCAGGCCGCCACCGGGTTCCACTGGGCGAAGCCCTGGACCACGGAGCCCTCCACCCAGTAGTCGCCGCCTCCGGCCCAGGCGACCTTGCCCTTCAGGGCGTCCTTGTTCTGCTCGCGGAACGCCTTGAAGGCGTCCTTGCCCTGGAAGGGCACGTTGATCTTGTAGACCTGCGGCCACGCCGGACGGGGCTTCGGACCCTGGCGCCCGTTGGCGCCCTGCGCGGCCTGCTGGCCGCCGCCCCACTGGGGCGCGGGCGCCTGCGGCGCTCCCGCCTGCTGCCAGGCGGGCTGGCCCGGGTAGGGCATGTTAGGCGCCGGGTGCGCCGGCTGCTGCTGCCAGGGCTGCTGAGCGGGCGCCTGCGGCGCCGGGGCCGGGGTCCCGGCCACCTGGGACCACGCGGCCCGCAGTCGGGCCGCCACGGGCGCCAGCGCCTCGCTGGCCTCGGCCAGCGCCTCGGCCGTGTTCGCCCGAATGACGAGCATGCTGCCGTCCGGCAGCTTCGGCGACCACGTGTAGACGTGGTCGGCCAGGGAGTACGGGTACTCCGGGTAGGTCTGGCCGCCGAAGGCGGGCTCCTCCTGCTCCCAGCCGCTGTCCTCGCTGGCGGTGCTGTCGACGACGTCGGTCATGCGGTGCTCCTCTATTGCTTCGATCATGGAAATGCCGCCCAGTCCCGCGTCCAGGACGCGGAGGGCGGCAAGGTCTTGGTCGGTCCAGAGACCGGTCATGTCTCGCGCTTCAGGCGAGCAATGCTGATCGCGCAGGCGATCAGCCCGGTCGCCACGAAGGCGACCCAGGGCCACGCCCCAGCGGCCGTGAAGACGGCCAGTTCGGTCGCCAGCGCGGTTGCGATGGCGAGCAGGCCGCGCAGGTAGCGGCCGTGCCAGTAGATGGCCGCCCCGAGGAAGGCCAGCACGGGGGCGAAGAAGAACAGCATCAGTAGAAGTCCCTCCAGATCACGAGGGCTTCGCCGTCGCCCAAGTCGTCCAGCGCCTTCAGGAGTCGTGCCGCGGCAAGCAGCTCCTCGCCATTGGCGAGACTGTGGAGCTGATTGCCGTCGTTGATCTCGGGTACGTGCTGCGCCTCGTCCGAGGCGCCCTCTTCCAGCTCCACCCTGTGGATGTTGATGTAGCCCATGGCTCCCCCTAGAACGGTGGGTGTTCGTAGCCCGGAGAATCCGGGTCGTAGCGGTCGGCGAGTGGGCGGGGGGGGTGGGCGGTGGTTGTTGTGGGTGGGGGGGGG
>JBQCJQ010000707.1:0-3429 GCA_051952615.1 Humibacter sp. | reverse complement strand
TCTCGAGTCCAACCCCTGTCGAGCTCACTCCGAAGACGCCGAGGTTGTGCGGTTCTCCGGCCCACAGTCCCTGTGCTTGCAGCGTGGTCGCCAGCGGTGCGCCGATGCGTGTGGCGAGTCGGAGCAGCGCGTCTCTCGACTCCGGCCGGATGGCTCCGATGCCGGCGAGCACGATGGGTCGGCGTGCGTTCGCGATCGCGCCGGTCGCCGCCTCGACGGCGTCCGGGTCTGGCACCGGCGACTGCGGCTCGATGGCCCGCGGTGCCGCCGGGGCGTATTCCGTCTCGGCCCACTGGAACTCAGCGGGAACGTTGAGCACGATCGGGCGGCGCTCGATCCATGCACGATGAACGGCCGTCGCGAGGTCTTCTGCTGCCGTCTCCGGGGCACGCACCTGCTCGAAGCCGGCCCCGGTCGGTGCCGTGATCTCGCGCTGGGCGATGTTCTGCAGGTTGTCACGCTCGATGACAGCGGTGTCGCCGGCGATCAAAACCAGGGGAGTGCGGCTCTTCACGTTGTCGATGAGTGCCGTCACCGTGTTGGTGAAGGCCGGCCCGTGCGTCACCGTAGCGACGCCGAGACGCCCGGTGGTGCGGTTGTAACCGTTGGCGGCAAGCACACCGGAGGCTTCGTTCGACACGTAATAGACGCGACCACCTCCCACGCGCTGGAAGCTGTCGATGATGAAAAGGTTGCCGTCGCCGATGATGCCGAAGACATCCGTGATGCCTTGATCCTTCATCGCCCTGGCGAGTGCTTCGTGGAAACGCATGACGTAGATCCCCTTCGATCGATGGCTCAACCATCCAGTTGATCCGCACTGATGTCAAGCCAAAAGAAGTTCAACCAACTATTTACATGAACCATATTCCATGCAACACTCGTGCCACGTCAGCCAACGCGATGACATCGCATCGTGCTTGCCGGCGCTCTAGAACGAACCCACAACGAAGTGAGGCGCTCACAAGCCGACCCGCCTGCTGGCCACGATTCCACGAGATCGATGCCCGCTCCTCTTCGAACGTCCGGAGACGGTAGTCGGCGTCGGGCCACAGCGGCTGGTTCGTTCAGCGCGCCCCCTCAGGTCTAGAAAGGACAATGGTGTCGGACTCCACCAAGACCAAGACAGGCTTCGTCCGCGAAGTCGACGCCCGCATGGACGCGATGAAGAGAGTGCCGTTGGGAACGGCCGGCTTCATCGGACTCCTCATCTGCTACGTCGCGACCAACTACGACATCGGGGTGTTCGCCCTCGTCGGGCCCTCGATTCTCAACGAATTCCACGTTGAGGCCACGGCGCTCGCCATCCCGGTGTTCTGGAACCTCGTCGGCTACGCCGTCGGCTCCTACGGCTTCGGGTACCTCGCCGACCGCTGGGGTCGACAGCGCGGCATCCTTGCGGTGGTCATCGGGCTCTCGCTGGGCGCCGTTCTCGCCGCGTTCTCGTGGGACATCGCCTCGCTGTCGTTCTTCCGCTTCATCGCAGGAGCCGGTATCGGCGCGAGCCTCTCCCTGCTGTCCGGTTACATCAGCGAGTTCGCACCTCCGGACCGTCGCGGTCGCTACCTGGCCTATCTCTACACCTTCCAGGCCGTCCTCCTGATGCTCTCCAGTATCGCGTCGCCTCCGATCCTCGGAGTGCTTCCGTCGATCGGATGGCGGCTCCTGCTCGGCTTCGGTGTCATCGCTATCTTCGTGATCCCGTTCCTCAACCGGCGCGCGCTCATGGAGTCACCACGCTGGCTGGCTCAGGCGAATCGCAAGGAGGCGGCAGAGCGGAACCTCACCATCCTCGAATCCCGGCTCGGCATCAAGCCGGAGTCCGCTGTTCAGGACGAAGGTGGCGCCATCGAGATCGAGCCGCTCACGGCGAGCATCAACACCGAGAACCGGATCAAGCCGTGGCGGCTGCTCATCCAGCGGCCCTACCTCGGTCGCATGATCACCGTGCTGCTCTTCTGGATCTTCTTCTACTTCACCAACTACGCGTTCACGAGCTACACGCCGATCATCCTTCAGTCGCTCGGCATCTCACCGGCGAACGCCCTGACGATCACCGTCTGGAGTCGCATCCTCTCCATCGGCATGCCGTTCCTGCTCATCTTCATCATCGAGCGGGTCGAACGTCGCACGCTGATGATGAGCGGTGCAGGGCTGATGGTGCTCGGATGCCTGGCGTTGCTGCTGCCTCTCGGTGGACTGTCCAGCTACTTCGGCAGCCTCTTGGTGATTGCCGGCGTCTCGCTGACGGTGACCCCTGGCTACATCTACGTGTCCGAGGTCTTCCCGACGCAGGCACGCGGCACCGCGGCCGCGCTGTCTGATGGTCTCGGCCACATGGGGTCCGCCATCGCGGGCTTCGTGGTGCTGCCGATCATCGTCGCGGGATTCGGATCCGGGGCGGTGTGGGTGATGATCGCAAGCGCTGTGCTGGCGATCGTGGTCCTGCTGTTCGGTCCGAGGACAAGGAACAAGCGTCTGACCGACCTGGCGCCCGAGGGCTGATCGCGAGCAAGCGCACAGGAGGGCGGCACATACTCGTGCCGCCCTCCATCCTGCTCTCGGCACCGCCGCCCTGGCGGTGCGTCTGATGCCTACGGGCGCAGCTTCTTCGCCAGAATCTCGTAGAACTCGGGCAAGCGGTCCTTGAACGCCGGATCCTCCGGGAGGGCACCGGCGATGAACTCGGTCAGGTGCGGCAGCAGGTAGGGCATCGTGCCGATGCTCAGGATCGCGAGCGCGGTCAGTTCCGTGTCGAGGGTGGGATCGATCTCGCCCTTCTCCTGGTTTTCAGCGATCTCGGCCACGAAGTCGCGCCAGACCTTGGCGCGCTCAGCTCTCAACACGATCGTCTCCGGCGTGAACTCAAGGGCCTCCCACAGCCACAGACGACCCCAGTCGCGACTCGGATTGTTCGTGTTTCCGAATCGTGCCAGCAGCTGCTGTACATCGTGCGCCGGCGGTCGGCTCTCACCCTCTGGACTGCGATAGACCATGCGCTCGAGGCACTCGTGATACAGCCCGGCCTTGTCACCGAAGTAGTAGTAGATGAGCTGCTTGTTGCAATTGGCGCGTTTCGCGATGACGTCGACCCTGGCCCCAGCGAGCCCCTTCTCCCGGAATTCCGCTATCCCTGCGCGAAGGATGTCTTCCCGACGGTCGCTGCCGTTCTCCTTCGACGACTGTGTCTCGGGTGCTCCGGAGTCCGTCTCGGGTGAGTCCGCCTCATGCATGCATCAAACGTAGTCGTACGTCGCCTTAGACGGTTTCGCATCGCCCCTTGACTCTCCTTCAACTAGTTGGTTACATGACTTCTATGACAATGCCGTCCACCAAGGGCTTCACCGAACGCCTTGCAGAAGAGATCGTCGGTTCTTCTTCGGCCGGCGACCCCAACACCACAGACGTGCGGAGCATCCCCCACTCCGC
>JBQCJQ010000706.1:0-3849 GCA_051952615.1 Humibacter sp. | reverse complement strand
TATGCGTTCCGGTGTTCTCGCGCGGCGGAATCAGGCCTGGAGGCGGCGTGATGAAACCCGGCGTGTCCACCGAAATCACTATACCGATGGGGTCGGACGTCGCTTGTGGAACCGATAGGACGCGATGCGCCGCCGCAGCCATCCTGCCGAGCTCGAGACCGATCGCAGCACGGCGTCGACCCTTCCCCAGACGTGGTCGCTGCGCTCCGTCGTCACGTCGGAGCCGTCGAACACTGCGGCGTCCGCGTCGGCGGCAAGACCGCGCAGCACGGCGGGTTCGAGCGGGATGCCCTGCTGCTCGGACTGAGCCTCCAGCGACGCCGCCGTCTGGCTTCGCGTCGCGACGGGCGGCACCTGATACCCGAGCTCGCCGAACCTGTCGACCAGCTCGCTCCAGGCCCCGGCCGCTCGCCTGTCACCCGGACCCGTCGCCCTTCTTCGCCGCCGTCGCGCCTTGCGGATGGCGACGACGAGCATCGGCACGAAGATCGCGAGCAGCACGATGAGCAGGGCGCCGCCGACGTAGTACGTCCAGACCGGCACCACGAACGCGTGCTTGTCCTTCGGCGGCTTGCTGTCCTTCGTCTTCACCGGCGTGAGCAGGTCGTCCGCCTTCGGCGGCGTGTTCGGCGGCTGACGCACCTGGGGCTGCGGCTGGAGCTTCGGCTTGACGGTCTGGTCCTTGGGGGCATCCGTCTTGGTCGGCGTCGGGAAGAAAGGCACCCACCCGACGCCCTGGAACGCGACCTCGTCCCACGCCGTGATGTCGTCGCCCGTGTACGTGGTGGCGCCCTTGCCGTCGCTGTGCGCGGTGAAACCCATCACGATGCGCACCGGGAACCCGAGGTGACGCGCCATCAGCGCGAACGCGGACGTGTACTGCTCCTGGTCGCCGACCATCGGGGTCTTCTGCAGCAGGTCGCTCATGCGGTCGGCGCCCTCACCGGCCCGTGACGGCACGGGGTCGGAGGCGCGACCGTGGCTGAGATACCCGAGCTTCTTCAGCGACCGCTCGATGTTGCGCAGCTTCTGGATGGCGCTGGCCGAGCCGCCCGCGTACTGCTCCGCCTTCGTGGCGATCACGTCGGGCACGTTCGTGACGCTCGGCATGGTGATCGACGCCACCGGCACGTTCTTGAGCGCCTTGTCGTTGGGGATCTTCTGCGCCGTCGCATCGATCGTGTAGGTCAGCCCGCGCGACACGCCGCTCGTGACGGCGGTGGTTCCGGTCGCGGCGTTGACGCGCACCGTCGTCGTCGGATCGGTGTCGCCGGGGTGCGAGTCGAAGGTCAGCTTGTCCACGTAGCCGAGGTTCGGCAGCCACACGTTGTTGTAGCCGAGCACGGTGAACTTCGACGTGGTCGAGGCTCCGGGGGTGAACAGCGGCGGTGTGGGGATCGTGCTTCCGAGAAGCTCGAAGCTGCCGGAGCCGTTCGTCTGCTCCCCCGGTCCGGTGACGCTCCAGACGACGCCGTCGTAGGCATCCATCGTCGCGAGGCGCACGAGCGTGCCGTTCGGCAGGTTCGTCGCGCTGAAGAGCTTCGTCTTCTGCAGGTCGTTCGTGTACTTGCGGAAGCCCGCGAGGGGCGCCGGGTACTCCAGCGGGTCGAACGGCGGCTGCACCTCGTCACGCACGACGACCCTCGATGCGGATGACGGTGCCGCGACGAATCCCGCCGCCCCGCCGATCACCGCCGCGAGCACCACGACGACCGCTGATCCGGTGATCGCCTTGCGCCGAAGCCCCGGGTCGGCGGCGATCGAGCGCTTGGAGCGTCGCACCCGCCATCCGATCCAGCCGATCGCGATGGCCGCGAACAGCACCCCGCGGATGCCCGCGTAGAACGGATCCCGGGTGCCGAGCAGGATGGCGAGCAGGAACACGACAAGCGGTCCGGCCACGATCAGCGCGGCCCGGAGCGTGGCCCGCTTGCCCTCGGCCGACCAGCGGAGGGCGATCGAGACGCACGCGAGCGACACGATCAGGGTCGCGGCATAAGGAACGACGGCGATGTAGGGCGGAGCCTCGAGCGGGGCCCGGAGCGTGACGGCGTCCGACCACCCGAAGACCGCGCCGGTGGCCAGGTCGAGCAGTGACGTTCCCGACGGCACGACCCCCGCTATGCCCTCGCCGGGGAGTGCGAGCACTGTGCCGAAGACGAAGTAGGCGACGATGCCGATCAGCACCGTCATCACGACGGGCAGACGCAGCAGCACTCCGGCGACTGCTACCGCCGATCCGATCACGAGACCACCGATGCCGGCGACGAGGTACCCGAGGTGCCCGAAGGCCGGGGCGAAACCGAGGAGGGCGACGACGGTGAGCACCGCGAACACGACGACGTCGGTCCACACTGACACGCCGATGGCCGGCACCCGGCTCGTCGACCTTCCGCTCGCCGGTGCCCGTGTCGCGCGGGTCGCCGGCGTCGCCGCCGTCACCGGCCGGCCCTCTGCAGCAAAGGCGACAGCTCGGTGAGCTTCGTCACGGTCGCCACGATCGCGTTCCCGGCCTTGCGCAGGCCGGGCTCGCCGTTCACGTCGGCGCGCACGGCGATCACCGGGGTGTCGCTCGGGTAGAGCGACGAGAGGGCATGAAGGTCGCGGTTGGTGACGGCGCTCCCGACGACGGCGATCACGAGGCTGGGAGCATCGAGCCGCATGCCGATGGTGCGGGCGAACTCGCGCAGTGTGGAATACCTGCTCTCGACCGGCTGGATGCGGCACGTGTCGTCGAGCAGCGTCATGGGGGTACGGGCGCGAAGCGTTGCGCCTTCCCAGATGACGTCGAGCTCCGACTCCTCGGCGATCACCTCGACGCCGATCGACGCCAGGGCGGAGACGGCGAGCTCGAACTCATCGTCGGACGTGTAGAGGTTCTTCTCCGCGCTCATCAGCAAGAGCAGCTGTGAGCGGCGGGTCTCCTGGTACTGCCGCACCATGAGCTGGCCGGTGCGTGCCGAACTGCGCCAGTGCACGTTGCGGATGTCGTCGCCCGGCTCATACGAACGCAGGGCGTGGAACGCGAGGTCGCTGTCCGTGATGGCCTTGGTGGTCTGACCCTCGAGGTCGCGGACGAGACCTCGTGCGGTCGCCGCGATCCTGACGGTCTTCGGGTGCACGAAGAGCTCGACCTGGTCGGTCCACGTCGTCGTGCGGCGCAGCAGCCCGAGCTGGTCGCCGCGCACGCTGATGGCCGGACCCGCGACGATGAGCGCTCGACGCTCGGTGGGGATGGCGAAGAGGTTCTCCTCCTCGGCCGCCGGAGCGAGGCGTGGCACGACGAACTCGGCGAGGCCGTCACCGACCGGGAGCTCCATGCGGGTGGGGAGCACCGGACGCCGCCCGGAGTTGACGACGGCCATGCTGCCCATCGCGCGGTCCCCCGCCGTGACGCGACGGGGGTTGAGCTCGATGGTTACCCGGTAGGTGGCACGACCGAACAGGTAGGCGCACGCCACGAGCATCGCCGCGGCCAGCGTGAACCCGATGAAGGCGAACTCGGCCCAGCCGAGCAGGAACGCCAGCAGCAGCGACACGACGGCGCCGACCGTCACGATCCAGCCGACGGGTGTCACGGTCTGCCCGGCCTTCACAGCAACGGCGATCGGCTTCTCGAACGTGCGCTCGAGCCACCTGATGAGCCTCGCGCCGGCCGTGCCGAGGGCGCGCCACAGCTCTCGCACGGCGAAGGTCGCCTGCGAGCGCGGCTGCTGCTCGGCGGTGGTCATCCGGTCACGCAGCCCGGTACACCGGCGGGTTCACGGTCGCGACGGCGCGGTCGACGATGTCCTCTGCGCGCACGCCTGCGAACTCGGCCTCCGGGTCGACGATCACGCGGTGGGCGAG
>JBQCJQ010000705.1:0-3541 GCA_051952615.1 Humibacter sp. | reverse complement strand
GCGCCACTTGGGCTGGCGCTATTAAGCGCAAGTGCCTAAATAGCTGGCCGGAACACGAAATCGGGGGCCCTGCGAATGCGTTGGCTTGTAACGGCCGCGTGAGAGCGCGCCAGCGGCAGCGTCGCCGACATCCCATTCGCACGATCCCAAGGAGCACCTGTGTCTCTGACGCTCGACAACGCCCACACCTCGCAGCCGCACAGCCCGGCACAGACCAGCACCCCGATCCACGAGGTGCTCGCCAACCGCTACAGCCCGCGCGCCTACAACGTGGAGGCCGCCCTCGACGAGACCCGGCTCGTCGCTGCCCTCGAGGCCGCGCGCTGGTCGCCCTCCGCCGCGAACACCCAGCCGTGGCGCTTCATCGTCGCGCGCCGCGGAACGCCGGAGTTCGACTCCATCGCCGCGACCCTCGCGGGCTTCAACCAGGTGTGGGCCGTGAACGCGGGAGCCCTCATCGTCGCGCTCGCCGAGACCGTCAACGCCGAAGGCCAGCCGATGCGCTGGGCTCAGTACGACCTCGGTCAGGCGCTCGCCCACTTCAGCGTGCAGGCGCACCACGACGGCCTCCACGTGCACCAGATGGGCGGCTTCGACGTCGACGGCATCCGCACCGCCTTCGGTGTAGAGGACCGCTTCGAGCCGGTCAGCGTCACGGCCGTCGGCGTGCTCGGCGACCTCGACGTTCTGCCGGAGGACAGCCGCGACCGCGAGCGCGCACCCCGCACGCGCCTTCCGCTGGACGAGATCCTCATCGTCAACGCGTAACCCGCACGTCGCCGGCGCGGCGAGCACTGCATCGGGCGACAGCCCCGACAGCGGTCGCGCCGGCGACGTCGCTCAGGCCGTGAGACGGTCGATCGTGATGGCCCAGCCCTCGCGCATGCCGACCGCGACCCACGACGCGATCTCCTCCTCGGTCATGGATGCCGGGAACGCGCACGTGAAGACGTGCTCCGTCATCGAGCCGTCGCCGACGGGAGCGAGAGCGATCGTGCAGTGGATGCGCCGCTCGGCCGGGATCTCGTCGAGGTCGGGCCAACCGCCGCTGGCGCCCCACTCGAACACGATCCGCTCGCCCGGCACGAGCTCCAGATAACGACCGCCAGACCAGTACCGCTTGCCGTCTTCCTCGTCCATCATCACGCGGAAGGTGCCGCCCGGCCGGGCATCCACCGTGATCGGCTCGTCGGGAACGGGTCGGCTCGGGTTGAAGTACCAGGTGAGATGGGCCGCCTCCGTCCAGGCACGATAGACATCGGCGGGAGAGGCGTGCAGCACGCGCGTGAGCGTGAAGCTGCGGTTCGTCTCGGTCAGGGTCTGGCCGAAGAGTGTCGTCGACATGGTCATTCCTCCGTTGTTGTCGTCATCGACTTCAGATGGGCATCGAGCGCGTCGATCCGCTGCTCGAAGAACGCGCGATAGGGCGCGAGCCAGGCGTCCGCCTGCTCGAGCCGCACGGTCTCGAGGTGCACCGTGCGCCACTGCGCGTTGCGCTCCTTGCCCACCAGACCGGCTCGCTCGAGAACGGTGATGTGCCTCGACACGGTCGCCAGCGAGAGGTCGAAGGGAGCAGCGAGCTCGCCGATGCTGGCGGGCCCGTTCGCCAGCCGCCCGAGGATCGAGCGTCTGGTCGGATCGGCGAGGGCGAAGAACACCGCGCTGAGCGGATCGCTCGCTTCGATCTCAGGCATACTTACACGGTAGCGTAATTACGCAATCGTGTAAATAGTCGGATTCTGATCGTCTTTCCTCAGCGTCCGCCGGCCACGCGTAGCGTCGTGGCCGTGACATAGGAGGCGTCGGGCGAGAGCAGCCATTCGACGGCGGCCGCGATCTCGTCCGCTTCCCCTGGACGCCCGAGCGGGATGCCCGGCGTCATGCGCTCGATCCGACCAGGGTCGCCCGTCGTCGAGTGCAGCTCCGTGGCGATGAGTCCCGGCGCAACCGCGACCACCCGGATGCCAAGCAGCCCGACCTCCTTGCCGAGCCCCATGGTGAACGCGTCGACCGCGGCCTTCGCTGCCGCGTAGTGCGGATACTCGCCCGGACTGCCGATCGTCGCGGCTCCCGACGAGAGGTTCACGATCACTCCGGCCGTGCCGGCGCGAACGAACTCCTGCACCGCGAGGCGCGACGTGAGCACGGTGGCCGTGAAGTCCACGTAGATCGTGCGTCTGATCTCGTCGACCGGAGTCTCGGCGAGTGGTGCGAACCTCGTCGTGATGCCAGCGTTGTTCACCAGCGCGTCCAGCCGCCCGAACCGCTCCCGTGCCACGGCGAACGGTGCCTCGATGCCGGCATCCTCACCGAGGTCCGCCCGCACGAACTCGACCGACGAGCCCGATTCCTTCGCGGATGCCGCCACGCGCTCGGCCGCGTCCGCGTCAGTCCGATAGGTGGCGACCACGTCGTATCCCGCCCGCGCCAGCCGCAGCACGATCGCTGCACCGATGCCGCGGGAGCCTCCGGTCACGATCGCGACCGGGCGGTCATCCTCGTCCGGGTTGCCGTTCCGGGACGCAGCAGGGTCGTGATCACGCATCCTCCGACCCTAGAACGACCGCTCACCGGAGGCGTTCGCTCGGAGACATAACCCGACACGCAGGCATCCGGCCGCGACACGCCGTTCACCTTCGCGAATCTCCGAAATCCGGCTCGTTCGGCTCTTCCGCTCGACTGCCCGACAGCCATAGGGTGGCGAGCATACTTTGTCGGTGAACGCTGGGGGAGCGACGACATGGGGGAGAAAAACCTGGGGATGCCGCGCGCAAAGATGCGCCGCGGCGAGTTGCGGTATCGCCCGATCATGGACAGTGACGGGCCTGCGCTCTTCCGTCTGTTCCAACAGATCTGCGCGGACGAGATCGCGACTCTCGCCGCCGATGCCGAGACGCGTGACGCGCTCGCGTCGATGCAGTACGTGGAGCAGCACATGCGCAACCGCGCGCAGTTCCCGGATGCCGTCGACCTGGCGATCGAGTACAACGGGGTGCTCTGTGGTCGCCTGCTCACGGTGATGCGCGGCCGAGGTCTGCAGCTCGTGCAGCTCTGCGTGCTCCGCGAGTACCGCGGCAAGGGCATCGGCACGAGCGCCATGCGACGTCTTTCGCGCATCGCCGAGGAGCACGGATGCCGCATCTGGCTCCCGGCCGGAGCGGGCACGCAGGACTGCCGCGGCTTTCTCGAGCGCGTGGGCTTCACCGTGACCGGCCACGACGGCCGCCTGGTCGTCACGCCGCGCGTCGACGTCGCCGCCTGACACGGCTCAGCCTTCACGCGTCGACGTCGCCGCTTCACGCAGCCCCGCCGCCCCCGGTCCGGCAGCCGGCCGGCAACCGCGGCATCCTCGGTCAGACGACCGGAGCCGGATGTCGCACGTCGGCTTCGGCCGCCCGCTCGCGAGCACCGCGGGCGACGAGCGCACGCTTCACCCGCCACGCCGCGAACACCGCGACGAGGCTGATCACGAAGTGGATGACCAGGAACACGTCGGCCAGCCCGGCACCCAGCAGCACGCCCGCCACCAACGGGCCGGCCG
>JBQCJQ010000704.1:0-3180 GCA_051952615.1 Humibacter sp. | reverse complement strand
TACCCGCCTCCCGCCGGATACTTTCCCGGCCAGGCGCCGTACGCACCGTATCCGCCACGTCCGTCCCGGGGCATCGGCATGGCGATCACGTCCCTCGTGCTCGGCGCCGGCTCGCTCGTGTTCTTCTGGGTGCCGTTCGTGGGCATCGTCGCCGGGCTCGCGGCCACAGCGGCCGTCGTGCTCGGCGCCATCGCCCTCGGCAGGGCCTTTGCGGGCAGAGGTCTGTCGATCGGCGGGGTGGTCACGGGCGCCTTGGGCGTGCTTCTGAGCATCCTGCTCACGACCGTGTGGTTCGGCGTGATCTTCTCGTCGGATGCCTCGCCGTCGTCGCACCCGCAGGCATCGGCGTCGCCGTCGCCGAACGCAGGCGGTGGAAACGGCAGCGGCGAGTACCACTACACGACGCAGACCGGCCTCTCGCCCTTCGGCTCGACGGCCTCGTACGAGAACGGCGTGACGGTGTCCATCCCCGCCGGAACGCCCTTCACCCCTTCCAACCCGGAGTGGACGACGCAGAAGGTCGACCTCGGCTTCGACGTGACGGTGCACAACGGCTCCGGAAAGGACATGACCGTGAACCTCGTCGGCGAGGCTCTCGCCGGTGGGGTGCGCGGCGACCAGATCGTCGACGACGGCCTCGACACGCTGAAGGACCTGCCGCTCGCAGCGGGCGCGACGCACACGTACCACGTCGCCTTCTCGCTGGCATCGCAGAGCAATGTCGAGGTCTCGGTCAGCGTGGGCGAGCAGTACGGCTACGTGGGCTTCCAAGGCTGACGCTCCACCCCTGACGCCTCGACCGGCGTGGCCGGCGATAGCTACGATCGAGGGGTGACCTCCGCCCTCACCGATCTGTCCTCCGCCGAGCTCAAGGAGCTGCACTCGCAGCTCACCGCCCAGTACGACGAGCTCGTCGCGCGCGGGCTCTCGCTCGACATCACGCGTGGCAAGCCGTCGCCCGCCCAGCTCGACCTCGCCGACCAGCTGCTGACCCTCCCGGGCGAAGGGGACTACCGGGATGCCGCAGGGACCGACCTGCGCAACTACGGCGGCGCGCAGGGTCTCGTCGAGCTGAGGTCGATCTTCTCCGACGCCTTCCGAGTTCCGGTCCCGCAGCTCCTCGCGCTGGGCAACGGCAGCCTCACCGTCATGCACGACGTGGTCGTTCACGCGATGCTGCACGGGCTGCCGGAGAGCGAGCGGCCGTGGTCGAAGGAAGAGACGGTCACCTTCCTGTGCCCCGTTCCCGGATACGACCGCCACTTCTCGATCAACGAGCATCTCGGCATCCGCATGGTCCCGGTCACGATGAAGGATGACGGGCCGGACATCGCCGAGGTCGAGCGCCTGCTCGCAGAAGACCCGACGATCAAGGGCATCTGGTGCGTGCCGATGCACTCCAACCCGACGGGCGCGATCTACTCCGAAGAGGTCGCCCGCGCCCTGGTGTCGCTGCCGGCCGCCGCCGACTTCCGCGTCTTCTGGGACAACGCCTACGCGGTGCACCACCTCACCGACGATGTGCCGCCTGCGATCGACATCCTGAAGCTCGCGGCCGAGGCGGGCAACCCCGACCGTGTGTTCGTGTTCGGCTCGACATCCAAGGTCACCTACGCGGGCTCCGGCGTCGCGTTCTTCGGCTCGTCCCCGGCGAACGTCTCGTGGTACCTCAGCCACGCCGCCGTGCAGTCGATCGGCCCGGACAAGATCAACCAGCTACGCCACGTGCGTCTGCTGCGGGATGCCGAGGGCCTCGCCGACCACATGCTGAAGCATCGCGAGATTTTGCTGCCGAAGTTCGAGGCGGTGCAGACGATCTTCGAGCGCCGGCTGGCTCCCTACGCTGCCGGATCGTGGACCAACCCGACCGGTGGTTACTTCGTGAGCCTCGACGTGCACGACGGATGCGCTTCCCGTGCCGTCGCGCTCGCGGCCCAGGCGGGCATCAAAGTCACGCCGGCCGGGGCGACGTACCCGCACGGCAAGGACCCGCGCGACGCGAACATCCGTATCGCGCCGACCATGCCGCCGCTCGCCGAGCTCGTCGACGCGCTGGAAGGCCTGTGCACGGCCATCCTGCTCGCCGAGGTGGAGCAGCTCACGAGCTGACGGGCGCGGCGGGTTTCGAGGCCAGAGGAGGCGCGCTCGGCTGGCGGGGCGGGGGCGCAACGTCGTCGACCGCCTTCTGGCGGCTCGGCAGCGCCAGCGCCAGCAGCATGGCGAGACCGCTGAAGCCGATCGACCACCAGAACGCCTGGTCGAAGGCGTCGGCGACTCCCGCGGTACCCGCTGAGGCGTTGGCCGTCAGGGCGGACTGCAGAACGACGGCGAGGATGGCTGTGCCGAACGATCCGCCGAGCTGCTGGGCGGTGCGGGTGATGATGCTGGAGTGCTGGATGTCGGCGCGGTCGAGCCCCTGATACGACGCGACCATGAGGGGCAGCACGACGGCGCCGAGCCCGAATCCGCGCACGAACAGCACCGCCATCAGCAGCCACTCGTTCGTCGTCGCCGTGCTGAAGGCGAAGGGGATCGTGGCCAGTCCGACGATGGCGAATCCGGCGACCCCGACCCAGCGTGGGCCGATCCTGTCGGTGACCCGTCCCGCGAGCGAGCGGCTCGCCAGGGTGCCGATGCCCTGCGGAACGAGGAAGAGCCCTGCCGCGAGCACGTCGGCTCCGCGCAGGTCCTGCAGGTAGAGCGGAAGCAGCAGCATGATGCCGTACGCGGCGAGCCCGGAGAGGAAGAGCAGGCTCGACGCCGCCCACACCGAGCGATGACGCAGCAGGCGGATGTCCACCAGCGCGCGATCGCGCGCCCTCAGTGCGTGGATGACGAACGCGGCCAGCAGCACGGCGCCGATGGCGAGCGGCAGCCAGGCGTCCGTCGCGGTGAATCCGTCGGAGCCGGCCGAGTTGGAGAGGCCCAGCAAGAGGGCGACGAGTGCGGGCAGCAGCAGCACCATGCCGACGACATCCAGCCGCGCGCGCACCTTCGAGAGCACGTCTCGCGGCAGCATGCGCCACGCCAGGATGAGGCCGCCCACGCAGAACGGCACATTGACCCAGAAGATCCAGCGCCAGTCGAGCCAGTTGAGAATGATGCCGCCGACGGCCGGCCCGAGAATGGGCCCGAGCATGGCGGGCAGCCCCACCGTTGCCGCGATACGACCGAGGTTCT
>JBQCJQ010000703.1:0-2776 GCA_051952615.1 Humibacter sp. | reverse complement strand
CCGGTGCGCTCAGTCGCCATCGATCCTGACCAGCTCGGTGACGCGGTCGAGCGCGAGCCTGAAGTCGTCGTGGTCGTCGGCCACCCCGAGCACCGAGAAGACGTAGCCGTGGTTGCCGTCGCGCCAGTCGACAGCCTGGCCGGGAGCCCTGTTCAGCATGATCTCCCGCACACCGGGAGCCGCTCGCAGCTCGTCGAGCCCGGTGATCGCGGTGACCCGATGCACGTCATCCGGCGCCTGCACGTAGAGCAGGTACCCCAGCCCACGCGGGTTCGGCCGCTCCAGCCGCACCTTCTCGCCGACCGCAAGCCGCAACGCGAGCTGCAGGAAGTCCACGTCGGTGGTGAGCGCGAGGAGCTCGGGGATGCCTCCGCCGATCCGTCCGTTCACCTCGATCACCACGGGCCCGCGCGGCGTGAGCTTGACCTCGATGTGCAGGCAGCCGATGGTGATTCCCAACGCCGCTGCCGCCGCCTCGGCAGCGTTCACCAGCTCGGCCGATTGCCCGGCATCGACCGCCGCCGGTATGAAGAAGCCCGTCTCACGGAACGGTTTCGCGGGCGGCGTGCGCCCCGTCACCGCGAGCGAGGTGGCACGGCCGTCGACGACGAAACTCTCCACCGAGACGTAGTTCGCGAAGCGCTCCCCGCAGACGTCGTGTTCGATGTCGGGGATGTACTCCTCGAGAACCCATTCGCGCTCGCTGCGTGCCCCGTCGACGGTCTCGTCGACGACCTCCCTGACCTCGTCGAGGGATGTCACCGAGATGGTGTTGCGGCTGCCTTCTCCCCTTCGGGGCTTGAGCACCGCGGGGAACGTCGCCGATTCGGCAATGCGCCCCCACTCGGTTCCGTCCAGGCCTTCGCGGAGCACCCATGACCCTGGCGCGTCGAGCCCAGCGGCCCGCAGCGCCGCGCGCTGTGCGAACTTGTCCGTCAGCAGGTGCGCGGTCTCCACGCTGTGGAACGGCAGGTCGAGCGCCGCAGCGAGTCCGGCCGTCCACTCGAGGGCCTCGTCGGCGAGCGCGAGCACACCGTCGACGCCGGAGTCGCGTACCGCGTCGACGGCCTCCCGCTCGGTCATCCCCACGACGTCGATCACCGTGCCGAGGCGGTTCAGCAGCCGCACCATCGACCCGAGGCGCTCGTCACCGGTGTCGACCACCCAGACCAGCTCGCAGAGGTCGCGAGCCGCCTCGGCGACCGCCAGCGCGCCGAACGACGCGGGACGGTGAACGAACGCCAGCCTCTTCATGTCAGACGGTCTTGCGTGCGACGAGCAGCTGAGCGTTGTCGCTCATCATCCTGTCGTTGCTCACCATCACGATAGACCCGTGCGCGTCGCGAACGATGCGGTTCAGGGCGAACGGGGTGTCGGTGCGGAATCCCGCCATGCCGCAGATTCCGATGGCCGCGGTGGCCGTCTTGACGGCGAGCTCGGAGGTGGAGACCTTCAGCGCGCGGAGCGCGACCATCAGCCCGGCGTTCTGCGCGTCGCCCGCCCGGTCGAGCGCGGCATAGCGCAGCGCCGATCCGACCAGCAGGCTGCGTGCGGCCTGCACATCGCGCTCGAGGTCCGCGAGACGCATCGCGGACGGCGGGAGCGTGCCGATGCTGCGTCGCGCTGCGGCTCTGACGAACGCGTGCGCCCTGGATGCCGCGGCCTCGGTCAGACCGACCCACGCCGCGCTGAGCAGGATCTGCCTGGCCTGGGCCGCGCCATCGTTGGAGATGACCGAGAACGGAACGGGGAAGACCGCGTCGGGCGAGATGTCCGCCGTGAGGTGGAACCCGTTCGAGCAGGTGCCTCGGAGGCCCATCGCGGCCCACTCGCTGGTGCGAGCGAGCGTGACCTGCTCCTTGCGGGCGACGACCATGACCTGGTCGGTCTCCACCGCTTCGGGGTTCGAGCGGGCGATCGCGACGATGGCGCCCGCGTACTCGCCGTAGGAGATCGCGAGCGCATCCTTCTCGAGGTGCAGCACGCCGTCACGGTCTTCGAGGGCGCACCGGCTGCGGGACAGATCACCGCCCGTTCCTACCTCGCTGTTCGCGTTCGCGAGCAGAAGGCCGTTCGCGACGACGTCGTCGATCACCGCTCTGAGGGTGGGCGTGTCCCCGTGTCTGACCAGGTTGTAGACCTCGATGCTGTGCATCGCGAAGACGAGCGCGCTCGAGCTGCAGTGCACCGCGAGCGCCCGGATGCCGGCAGCCACCTCGACGAGCGTCGCTCCCCCTCCGCCCAGCTCGACGGGAACGAGGGCTGCGAGAAGGCCAGACTGGCGCAGGGCGTCGACCGCCTCTGCCGGGAACCTTCCCTCCGAGTCGACCTCGTCGGCGACCGGGCCGGCGATCTCCTCGCCGATCCGCCACGCCTCCGCAGCGATGCTTCCGGTCGCCTCAGCAGGAGATGCGAGCCAGTCCGTCACCACCCTGTCCGTGTCCGGCAGTACCTGGTCGTCGATGATCTCCGTCACTTTCGCTCCCTTGCTCGAAACGCGTGAGCCTACGCCGCTGCCGTCCATGATTCCGGCCATGTCTTACGGGTTGCCGGTGATCGAGGATGCGTCTGCGGGAATGATCTCACGGACCGCAGCGGACCGAACGGAATAGTGCTCCTCGACGTGCCTGGTCATCGCGTCCTTCAGGCGAACGCGACCTTCCTCGACCAGCCCGGAGTGATCGAGCTCGGGGATGTTCACCCGCTCGAAACGCCTGCTCCGCTGGAGCGAGGGCTCTCGCAGGTTCCAGTACCAGTTCACGTCGAACGGATGCCG
>JBQCJQ010000702.1:0-3089 GCA_051952615.1 Humibacter sp. | reverse complement strand
GCTGCTGGCAGGCACGAACTGCTCTCCCCCGCTGTCGCCCGCGCGCTGAGCGCGGCCAGAATCCCCGCCCGCCCCGGACTCCATGCGGATGTCGCACGTCTGCGCGCCACGGTGGCCGCGTTCATGGAGGATCATCCCCTGCTCCTGCTGCCGGTCGCCGCCACCCCGGCGTTCCGGATCGAGCCCGGCCTTCCCAATCGCGCCGCACTCGACGTCTGCACCCGTGCAACGACACTTCTGAGGCTGCCGTCCGTCGTCGTCCCGATCGGCCTTTCACCCGAGGGGCTGCCCATCGGCGTGCAGATCGCCGCCCGCGAGGGTCACGACGAAGATGCCGTCGCCGCCGCGAGGCTCCTCGAGGACGCCCGCGGCCCATGGACCCTCCCACGCCTCGATCCCGATCGGAGACCAGCATGACCGCCGTCACGACTGCCGCGGACACCCCCGTCGATCTCGTACATGACCTCGACCGGCTGGTGGCCCTGCACACCGACTGGCGCGAGCACGGGACGGTGAACCTCAACGCCGCGACCAATTCGCTGAGTCCGGCCGCTCGCGCAGCGTTGTCGACGGTGCTCGCCGACAAGGGCATCTCGTCGGGTCTGCACAGTCGTCACCACCAAGGCGGCGGGTACATCGACGCGATCGAGGGCTCGATCCAGCGGCAGACGGAGTTGCTCTTCCACGCCGGCGCCGCCGATCTGCGCCCGCCGAGTGGAAGCATCGCCAACGCCCTCGTCGTCGCATCCCTTCTCCCCCGAGGCCGCGCGATCCTCGTGGGCGACGAGAACGCACTCGGGCACCTCTCGCTGCGGGAGGAGGGCTGGAGCGGACGGATCTCCCCGCGCGTCGAGAGCGTTCCCTATGAAGAGAACGGGGTGGATGTCGACCTCGAGGCGCTCGAGCGAACGGTCGACGCCGTCGAGCCTGGGATGATCGTCGTCGGGACCCAGACGATGATGTTTCCCGTGCCGCTCGCGGACATCCGCCGCATTGCTGATCGGGTGGGCGCGCTCGTCGTCTACGACGCTGCTCATCCGCTCGGGCTGATCGCCGGCGGATGCTTCCAGGATCCCCTCCGTGAGGGGGCGGATGTCGTCACCGCATCAACCCAGAAGACGATGCCCGGCCCGGTCGGCGGCGTCATCCTCACACGCGACAGCGCAACGATGCAGCCTGTCTACGAGGCGAGCAATCGGCTGCTCTCGAACTATCAGAACAACCGCGTGCTGTCCTTCGGCTACGCCGTGGCCGAGATGGCGCAGTTCGGGCCGGCGTATGCACAGGCGTGCATCGCGAACGCCCGCCTGCTCGCCTCCGAGCTCGCCGCCCAGGGGCTGGAGCCGCTCTTCGCCGAGCGCGGGTTCACCGACAGCAACCTTTTCCTGCTGCCGTGGCCCGGGAAGGATGCCGCGGACGCCTTCGCGTCCCGCTGCGAGCAGGCCCAGCTGATCGTGTCGACGACGCGCCTGCCAGGAGCCCCGGGATCGGCGCCGAGGTGGGGATCGCGGATCGGAGTGCAGGATCTCACCCGTCGCGGCTACGGCCCCGCCGAGTTCGTCGAACTCGCCCAACTCATCGGACGGATCGCTGCGGGTGACGATCCGAATGCACTTGCGGGGCGGATGACCGAGCTGGCCCGCTCGCTCGACACCACCTACTACTGCTTCGAGAACGGCCTGCCCGCGCGGTCCTCCGGCGCTACCGCCTGAATCACGGCCGGATCCTTACGATCAGGACACCACGGGAAGCCGTAGGACTGAATGCCCGTCGGCACCGACGTGCACGGTGTGGGTGACCGTTCGGATCATCGTGCCGAGCGCATCGGAATCGCCGACGCCGAGGTTTCGCGAGAACCGAGGAAAGGCGCCTCCGGACACTTGCAGACGGATGCAGTGGCCCGCAAGAAACCGGTGTGCGGTCGGATCGAGCGTCACGCTCACCGTCCTCCTCACGCCCGCCTTGCCATTGACTTCGTTGAAGCGAACTATGTGGTCAGTAACGTTTGTCGACCGTCCACGTTGGTCAACGTCGCATAAGCGGACAAAGAGGTCGGCGAACGCGCTGTCCGACGTGATCGAGATTTCAGCGACCGGCGCGCCCTGCACCTCGATATCTGAAGCGAGCGGATCGGTGGTGAAGGTCAGTACATCGTCTCTGGCTTCCAGGACAGCGTTGTCGCGAGCCCCGCCACTCATGGCGAGCAGACGACCGCCCACAGACGGCGTGGGATCGGAAGGGTCGTAGCAGAACGTGGCGTCCTCGGCCCCTACGTTCGGCGGCTGCTCCTCCAGCTTTCCGCTGCTGGCCAGAAACAACGTTCTGGAAGGGGTCTGCGGAGGCCACGTTTCATGCGATTGCCACTCGTCCACACCGCCGACCAGGACGTGCACCGGCGCATCACGGCGGCCAGTCGATCGATTCGCAGTGTGCTCGTCCAGCCATGCCAGAGCCTCACGGAACCACATGCCGTAGTCCACGTTCAGGTGTGTCCAGGGGCCGAGCGTGAGCGCGACCTCGACCCCGCGATCACGCAGTGCGTTGTACTGCTGCAACGTTTGATCGAAGAAGAAGTCGTTTCGGCCACCGAGCAACAGCGTCGGTACGGTCGTGCGCTCGAGTGCCTTCTCCATGTTGAGCGAGTCCCAAAACGGATCTCTGGGGTCAGGATGATCGACCCACGTGTCAAACCACGGTGCACCCTTCCCGCCGATGTCATCCACCATGCCGCGCAGTGGCAATCGATTGAGCATCGGAGCCAGATTGCGCTCTGCCCGCGCTGCACGGACGAGGCCCCCAATGGCGCCGGCCTTCTCCTGGTTCGCCAGTAAGTCGGACCAGATGACCAGGTTAAGGAGGTTGAGCGGCCCCTGCTCAGCCGCTGCCCGGCCGAAGTCATGCACGCTGATCATCATCACCTGGGCTGTCAGCTCAGGCGGTGGTTGCTTTGACAGGGCCCACTGCGTGTAGCCGAGGTAGCTCCCGCCGGCCGTCGCCAGACGCCCGTTGAACCACGGCTGCTTGCGGAGCCATACGACCGTGTCCTGGGCGTCTGTGTCCTCGTGTGATCCCGGCGATAGCTCCCCACC
>JBQCJQ010000701.1:0-4070 GCA_051952615.1 Humibacter sp. | reverse complement strand
TCGACGCCGTCCGCATCGACCTCGGGCGGAAAGGTGGATGTCGCAGCCGCCGTCGCCATCGTGGTGGCCACTCAGAGCTCGACCGCCACCGTGCTGGCCACAGCCCCGGCCGTGACGCTCACCGCGGGCGGGACCGTCGCCCTCACCTCCTCGCAGAACACGGACGCGGCAACCACCGCCGACGGCTCGGCCGTCGCGGGCGGGGCAGCGGCGATCGGCGCGGCGGTCGCCATCACCCTCGCCGACGTGTCGAACAGCGCGGTGCTCCCGGCGAACACCACGGTGGCGGCCAAGTCGCTCACGGTGTCGGCGACAGAGGCGACGAACGGTGCGGACTCCGTCTCGACGTTCGGCGCGCAGTCCACCAGCGGAGCCGGCGGAGGCAAGGTCTCCGTCGCCGGATCGCTCGCCCTCGCCATCGTGAACCTCGCCACCCAGGCGCAGCTCGCCGGAACCGGCCACCTCACGGGAGGCGCCGTGCTCGTGACCGCGAGCGACGACGCCAGCTCGACGGTGAAGGCGGAGCCGAGCGGCGGCGGCGTCACTCCCGCGAACATCGGCGTCGGTGCATCCGTCGCCCTCAACATCGTCACGGACACCACGTCGGCGGGCATCGCGAACGGTGTCGCGCTCACCGGCGCAGGCAGCCTCACGCTGACCAGCACCTCGACGGATGCCACGACCACGGACGCCACGATGGGGGCGTCCGGAGGCAGCGTCGACATTGCGCCCGCGGTCGCGGTCACGCTCTCGACAGTGACGACAACGGTCTCGCTCGGCACCGGCGCGGTGCTCACCGTCACGGGTGATGTCAGCGCAACGGCCACGCAGAACGCGTCGGCGTCGGCGACCGCAGGGGCTGCCGTGGCGGGGGGAACCACGGCAGCCGTCGGTGTGGCACTCGCGCTGACGATCGCGAACCACACCGTGTCGGCGACGACGGCACGATCGGTCTCCGCAGGCGGCGCCGTCACGCTTCGGGCATCCGGAATCTCGTCGTCTTCCTCATCAGCCACCGCGTCCGCGTCGGGCGCCAAGGACAACTCGTCCTCGGGCGGCGGGGGAGCGGCCGGCAACGGGGTCGACCAGCAGATCTCGAAGGAGCGCACCAACGCCGACCAGGTCGCGGCGGAGAACAACGGGGCGTCATCCGGCACCACCTCGACCCCGAGCGCGTCGACGTCGAGCGGCAAGGTCAACGTGGCCGCGGCGGTCGGCGTCGTCGTGGCAACCGTGAAGTCCACAGCGACCGTGATCGGCACAGGCGTGACGCTGACGGCCGGCGGGGCTGTGACTCTGGCGTCGAGCCAGAACACCGACGCGACATCGGCCGCCGACGGATCGGCATCCCAGGGCGCGAGCGCCACGATCGGCGCAGGTGTCGCCATCACGCTGGCCCAGGTCGACAACATCGCGGCCCTTCCCGCCGGCGACACGGTCGACGCGCACGGGCTGACGATCAGCGCCACCGAGACCGTGAGCGGCGCCGACACGACCTCGACCTACGGCGCTCAGGCCACCAGCGGAGCGGGCGGCGGATCCATCTCGGTCGCCGGGTCGCTCGCGCTCGCCATCGTGAACCAGAACACGCTGGCACAGCTGGCCGGCACCGCAACGCTGCACGGCGCGAACCTGGCACTCTCCGCCGGAAGCGCGGCAGCGACGACGGTCAAGGCCGAGCCGACGGCCGGTGGCGTGATGTCCACCAACGTCGGCGTCGGCGCCTCCGTCGCGCTGGTCATCATCACCGACACGACGAGCGCAGCGATCGCGGACAACGCGTCCGTCACCGGCGCGGGCGGTCTCACCCTCACGAGCACGGCGACGGACGCCGCGACGACAGAGGCCAAGATGGGTGCGTCGGGCGGGGGAGTTGCGCTGTCGCCCGCCGTGGCCGTCACGCTGTCGACCGTCACCACCACGACCACCATCGGCACCGGCGCGCTGCTGACGCTGAGTGGAGCGCTCGCCGCAACGGCGACCCAGAACGCGTCGGCGTCGACGACGGCAGGATCCGTCGTGACGGGCGCCTCGTCCGCCGCGGTCGGGGTCGGGCTCGCGCTGACCCTCTCCAACCACACCGTGACAGCGACCACGGCGCGCTCGATCACCGCCGGCGGAGACCTCGCCTTCACGGCAGCCGGAACGTCGGCCTCATCGGCGCAGGCGACCGCGTCGGCCGGCGGGGCATCGGAGAACGGCGGCTCGGGCGGCTCCGGCGGAGACGGGGTCGACCAGCAGATCTCGAAGGAGCGCACCAACGCCGACCAGGTCGCTGCCGCGAACAACGGTGCGTCATCCGGCGACACCGCGGCCCCGAGCGCGTCGACCTCCAGCGGAAAGGTGAACGTCGCGGCCGCCGTCGCCGTCGTCGTCGCCACGGTCAAGTCCACCGCCACGATCGTCGGGACCGGCATCACCCTCACCTCCGGCGGCACCGTCACCCTCGCCGCAAGCCAGAACACCGACACGGCCACGACGGCCGACGGCTCGGCGGTCGGCGGTTCGAGCGCGAACATCGGCGCCGCGGTCGCCATCACGCTCGCCGACGTCGACAACGACGCCGTGCTTCCGACCGGCGACAGCGTGCGCGCTCGCGGCCTGACCATCTCGGCGACCGAGACCGTGAACGGCACGGACGCCACGAGCACCTACGGCGCACAGTCCACGAGCGGTGCAGGCGGCGGCAAGCTGTCGGTGGCCGGCTCCCTCGCGCTCGCCGTCGTCAACCAGCACACCCTCGCAGAGGTCGCGGGACCCGCGACACTCACCGGCGGAGACGCGAGCATCACGGCAGGCAGCGCAGCGGCATCCACCGTGAAGGCGGAGCCCACAGCCGGCGGCGTGGCAGCCACCAGCGTCGGCGTCGGCGCGTCGGTCGCCCTGAATCTGATCACCGACACCACGCTCGCGACGCTCGACGACGGCAGCGCGCTCACCGGCGCCCGGAACGTCTCGCTCACGAGCACCGCGACGGACGACGCGGTGACCGAGGCGAAGATGGGCGCGTCGGGCGGGAGCGTCGACGTGGCACCTGCCGTCGCCGTCACCCTCTCGACCGTCACGACGACGGTCGTCGTCGGCACGCCGGGCGGGGTGCTCACCCTGACCGGCAGCTTCAGCGGAGCCGCGACCCAGCACGCCTCCGCGAGCACGACGGCGGGAGCCGTCGTCTCCGGGGGATCCACCGCGGCGGTCGGCGTCGGCCTCGCCCTCACTATCTCGAACCACACGGTCAGCGCGACGACGGCACGCTCGATCGCTGCGACCGGGGATGTCGCACTCAAGGCGTCCGGCGTGTCGGCGTCATCCGCCTCGGCCCAGGCATCCGCATCGGGCGCTCCCGAGAACAGCGCGGACGGCGCCGGCGGTGCGGGCAGCGGCGGTGGCGCGGGTGACGGCGTCGACCAGCAGATCTCGAAGGAGCGCACGAACGCCGACGACACGGCGGCGGCGAGCGGTGGCGCGAAGTCCGGATCGACCGCGACGCCGAGCGCGACGAGCTCCAGCGGCAAGGTGAACGTCGCGGCGGCGGTCGGTGTCGTCGTCTCGACCGTGCAGACCACCGCGACCGTCATCGGCACAGGCCTCGACCTCAAGGCGGGCGGCACAGTGACGCTGGCGTCGAGCCAGAACACCGACGCCGCGTCATCCGCCGACGGGTCCGCCTCCCAGGGTGCGACGGCGACGATCGGCGCGGCTGTCGCGATCACGCTCGCGGACATCACGACCAACGCGATCCTCCCCAAGGGTGACCCAGTCCACGCGCGGGCACTGACCGTCTCGGCAACGGAGACGGTCGACGGAGCGGATGTCACGAGCACCTACGGTGCGCAGTCCACCAGCGGCGCGGGCGGTGGCAAGGTCTCGGTTGCCGGCTCCTTCGCCCTGGCGGTCGTGAACCAGGAGACGATGGCCGAGCTCGCCGGCACGGTGACGCTGACCGGTGGCGACGCGAACGTCACCGCGGGCAGCGCGGCATCGACGACGGTGAAGGCCGAGCCGACGCCGGGCGGGGTGAGCGCGACGAGCGTGGGCGTCGGGGCATCCGTCGCGCTGGCGCTGATTCA
>JBQCJQ010000700.1:0-4056 GCA_051952615.1 Humibacter sp. | reverse complement strand
GGAGGGTCTACGGCCGGTCGATAGCGTCAATCACGCATTCCAGCGGATCAGCGTGCGACGGTGTCAGAATCCGAAGCTGGTGAAGGGACTTAACGTGTGGGAGGCGAGTCCGTCGAGTACGAGTCGTTCGTAGTCGGGAATCTCGTCAGGAAGCGAGGTCAGAGGAAACCACGCGACCGCGTCGCATTTGTCGGGTTCCATGACGCAAGGTTCGCCCGTCCAGCGTGTCGCGGTGAAGAACCAGTCCGCACGCTGCTCGATGGGGTCGGCTGTACCGTCTGTGCGCTGCATGATCGTCGCCGCTCGCAGGCCGCCGGGATCCAGGCGTACCCCCAGCTCCTCGGCTGCCTCACGGATGGCCGCCGCCGCGGCGGTCTCGCCAAGCTCGATGTGTCCCGCCGCGCCGGCAACCCACATCCCATCCATATAACCGGTGTTCTGACGGCGCTGCAGGAGCACCTGATCCTCGCGAGTGAGATACACGTACGCGGCCGGGACGACCATGAACCGAGGGACAGACACGCGATCAGCGTAGGCGAGGACAAGGGCGCGCCCCTATCGGCCCCACACCGCACCGAAACGGTCTGCCACAACCACCATTCCAACTTGAACGGTGCGACGGGTCAGTTGAGGATCCCTTCACGGACTTGTACTCGGAGCCTCCGGATGAGGCCTTCCGAGCCGCGTACTTTCTTGTCGACCTCTACGTCGGCCTAGAGGCCGACCCTGGAGAGAACCTCGCGTTGTTTCACCAGTACCTTCTGAGCGATCCGGCTCGGTGGACAGACTGGCTCGCATCCGTGAAGAAAGCAATTGCGGATCCGACTGCCGCGTACGAAAAGCTCCACGATTGAGTGACTCGCCGTCGTCCGTAGCCGGTCCTGCTGCGCGCTGGAACCGGGTAGAACGGCGGCCGGCTACGCGACCTGCCGGGCTGGGTCACATGGAATCCACTTGCCCACGATTGCAGTGGCGATTGGGCAGAATCTCACCATGCCGAGCGTGTTCACTGTGGTTACCGAAGCGCCTCATCCGATCGAGGCGCTCTTCGACGTCTCGTTGGACATCGACGCGCATATTGGTTCGATGCGGCAATCCGACGAACGCGCTATCGATGGGATCACTACAGGGCAGATCGGGCTTGGACAGACCGTCACCTGGCGTGCACGGCACTTCGGGATCTGGTTCACGATGACATCGAAGATCGTCGAGCTCGAACGGCCCGTCCGGTTCGTCGACGAGCAAGTGGCCGGTCCCTTCAAGTCCTTCCGCCACGAGCACGGCTTGGAGGACATCGACGGCGCTACCCGAATGACCGATACCATCGCGCTCGCCTCACCGGTACTAGGGAGTCTGGTCGAGTCGGTAGTGCTGGTTCCCTACCTGCGCAAGCTGATCCAGAAACGCAACCAGCACCTTCTCGCACTCCTCGAATCACACACCAGATAACGCGCAACAGGATCCCGCTGCGGGCATTGCATTGTCGCGCGGCTACTAGCGTGGGGGCGTGCGGCATGTGGTGCTGAGAGAAGCCCGTGGTGGGGATGAAGACGCGCTCTGGCCGCTCGCACTCGCGTTGGCCACCTCATCGGTCCCGACCAGGCGCGGATTTCACCTCGCCTTCGAGGCCGTCCTCCGAGACCCGCAAGCGACGGTTCTCGTTGCTCTCGAAGGCGGCCAAATCATCGGGTATGTGCATGTACTGACGCATGCCGCTTTCCACGCTGACGGGAACATCGCGTGGGTCGAGGAACTCCTGGTCAGC
The DNA here is from genome assembly GCA_051952615.1 of Humibacter sp. GTDB lineage: Bacteria > Actinomycetota > Actinomycetes > Actinomycetales > Microbacteriaceae > Humibacter. Next base: position 2,291 of record JBQCJQ010000700.1, on the reverse strand, counting down.
GAAGAGCGCCGCGGTTCAGGTATCGGACGCTTGTTGATGAGCGCGGCGGAGGAATGGGCGCAGGAGACCGCGCAAGCGGTGTACGTGGCTCTGGCCACGCGCCGGGCCGCTACGTTCTACAAAACAGTCGGCTACGTCGAGTCCGCGACCTATCTCAAAAAGGCCCTGACCCGACCGTAAGCGATCCTCCTGCGCGCTTTCGGCATCAACTGCTGAGCACTTCTCGTACGATCGCGTGCGGCTACGTGTTGCACATTGCGACTGTAGTGAGGCGCACGCTTGGATTCGAACATCGATTCGCGCGCATGCAGACCGATCCGCTTGTGCGACTTGCCCGTCGGCTGCACGGCGCGAATTTGGAATCTTCCTTTGGAATCGGAGCTCGACGTTGCTCTACCTGCTGCGGCCGACGAGCCCGCGGGCATCATGGCGGCGTCCGGGGATCTTGGATGCCCGTAAGATGGCTGTGGCGCCTGAAACAGGGACGCCATGGCATGTGGGAAACATGTGGGAACCAAGGCTTCGCGAGAGGCCGCGATCCCAGTGTTTTCAAGACTTCGCCGATGTAGTTCAATGGCAGAACTTCTGCTTCCCAATTGGCATCATGCCGATTTTTGGGCCTTCTGTAGCCCAGTGATTCCGCGGAGTTCCGCGGTTCTGGTGACACCGTTCGACACACCGCCACATAGTGATGTGTATACGAATGTGTATAGATGTGAGAACCTCTACTCGTGCCTAAATCGCGGTCGCATGGTGATGGTGCGTTGTTCGAAACCACCCACCAAGGACGCACTGTGTGGCGGGGTGTGATCGATGTCGGGTTCACCGATGATGGCCGGCGTAAGCAGCGCGCGGTGCAGGGCAAAACCAAGGCCGAGGTGCAGGCCAAGCTCGCGCGGATGAAGCGGGAGCGGGACAGCCTGGGCCGGGTGCTGGACCGGGCAACCCGGTTCGAGGACGCCGCGGCAGCATGGCTGGAGGAGGTCGCCCAATCGACCAGGCCGAAGACGTTCAGCAACTACCGGTCACAGTTGCGGGTGAATGTGAACCCCTCCTTGGGCAGGAAGATCGCCGCGGATCTCACTCCCGGGGATATCCGGCGCATGCATGTCGCCATCCGTACCCGTGGTGGTGGGGATGCGAATGTGGCGGCAGCGCACCGGGTGGCGGTGTCTGTCTTGGAGTGGTGCCGCCGGGAGCGGATGATCGGGGAGAACGTCGCCTCGTTGATGCCGCCGAAGCGGACCAAAGCGGGGAAGGCGAAAGGATCTCTCACGCGTGAGGAGGCGCGCGCCCTGCTCAAGTTGGAGGATCCGCGGTGGACGTTGAGCCTGCTCACCGGGATGCGGTCCGGGGAAGCGCTCGGCTTGCGGATCAAAGAGCTCGACTTCGACAACGCCTGCGCGTGGGTGAGCTGGGAACGCACTGACGCCAGGTTCCGACACGGCTGCGGCGCACCCACTGGGAAGAAAGATGAGAAGGGCCGGACTATCTACCCGTGCCGACGCCTGACTGCCGGCACCTGCCCCGACCGAGAGTTTGACCTTGCCGCCGACCTGGAGTTCGAGCGGCTACAGGGCCGGCACGTGCTGGTGCGTCCCAAGAACTACATCGCCCGCGAAGTCCCTCTGCGGCCCGAAGCCATCCATCAGCTCCAAGTGCATCTGACCGAGGGCGCGGTCAACCCTCACGGTCTGGTCTGGCATCGAAGCGACGGCGCCCCGATGACGAATGCGGAAGACAATGCCGCGCTACGGGCTGCTCTCCGGCGTGCGGGCATTGATCGACCGGAGGCGAGCACGCACTGGTTGCGGCACAGCTACACCACGCTGGCCGAGCATGCCGGGATCCCACACGCGGCATACGCCGGAGTCAGCGGGCACAGCTCCGAACAAGCATCAGACCCATATCGACACGCACTCACGGCCGAAGGCCGTCGCGCGGTTAACACCCTGGCGGAGTGGCTTCGAAGCTAGCGACGAACTGCCGGCGAACCCGGGCAGTGTGTCGGGTCCACCGGCAGCTTCGGGTCGCGTCCTCACAGATGCGGCAAGTGCTCGGGCCTAGTTGGCAACCTTTCGATGAAACGCTCCAGATCCGCCACCAGGTAGAGCGGTTTGGTCCCTGAAAAGTGCGGTGTCACATCGCCTAGCCGGACATGCTGCCGCAGCCTGGTCGGGCTAAGCCCGAGTGCTTCAGCGGCAGTGTTGTGGTCCATCGCCACGGCAGTGAACGGGCGGTCCGTTGGCTCCGCAGTCCGCATGCTCACGACAGGCCCCCAAAGCGGGGAG
>JBQCJQ010000699.1:0-2033 GCA_051952615.1 Humibacter sp. | reverse complement strand
GGCCCAGAATCTTGGCAAGGCTATCCGCGAGGGTGGGCCCGCAAACCGGAATTCACCCCGGCCTCACCCCAAACCTCATCGCCGACTCCCCCGAATGAGGGACGGAAATCGCCGTTTGAGTCGGCCTGTCACTCCCCGTCGGCGAGAACGCGACGGTCGAGAGCCACCGCGATCGCGTCTTCGCGGTTCGTCACGCCGAGCTTGCGATAGACGCTGCGCAACTGGCTCTTGACGGTGTTGGACGACACGAATAGCTTCCCCGCGATCTCTGCGACTGAGCTCGTCGACATCAACTCGGTCAGCACTGCCCGCTCACGTGTCGTCAGACGCAGATCCGCCTCCGAATCGGGAAGCAGCGCACGGAGCGCATCGTTCGACTTCACGTCGTAGCCCGCCTCCGCCAGCGCGGCAGTGACACGCTGGAAGTCGGATGCCGGAAGCAGCGCCACTGCCAGACGCTGGTCGGTCACCGTGAGCAAGGAACCGAGCTGCTGCACGACTCCGCTGCTGCGCGCGGTGGGAGCGAAGCGCAGCAGAACCGCCGCTTCGACGGCGGCGGCCTCGGCTGCGGTGCGTGCGGAAGTATCCGTGCCCGCCAGCGACCGGAGCGCCTTCAACGCGGAGCCGGTCTTGCCCATCGCCAGATCGATCCTCGCGCGATCCACTCGCGCCATCGGGTCGTCCGAGGCTGCGCGCTCGATGTGCGCCGTCGCACCCTCCGGATTGCCGAGCGCGAGTTGCAGAAGAGCTCGCGTGCGGGCAAGAACGTGCCGGGCATCCGCCGACCGTCCCTCCCGGCCACGCATGGCGACGAATGTCTCCAGTTGCGCGAGCGCACGCGCCGAGTCGCCCTCGACCATGCCGGCGAGCGCCTCCACCTGGGCGATCGCGATCCAGTGCTCGATCGACCGACGGTCGTGCTGCATGGCCGCCAGGTGGGCTCTCGCGGCGTTTGCGTCAAGGCGCTCGAGGGCGATCACGGCCTCGGCGAGCCGATAGAAGGTTCCCGTGTACATGTTGCGTTGCCGATCCGTCCACGGCCCCGTGCGCGCGTATTCGATGTGCGCGCGTGCCTCGGGAAGATCACCGCGCAACGCATGGATGCCCGCGAACATCGCCAGGTTGCTGAAGCCGGGCGATGGCGGCACGTCGGGAGTCGCAGCCAGGCCCTTGGTGAAGGCATCCATCGCGCCCTCGACATCGCCGCCGTAGAAGAGCGACACCCCGACCTGGGAGTACACACGCGTGAGGTTGCCCACGTGAACGGCGTCCGTCTCGCTCAGGCCGTCGAGCAGACGCACCGCTGCCCGCGACGGCGCGACCGCCCTCCGCGGAAGCCCGACCAGACGATACGCGGCACCCTCTGTCGCGCGGATCAGGGCGCGGTCGATCACGTCGAGGTCCGGCCGAGTGGATCGCGCGGCGCGCACTGACCACTGGAAGTACCGCAGAGCCCTCGCCCGGTGAAAGCCGACGACGTTGTAACAGATGCCGAGCATCATGACGAGGAGCGGCTCCGTGCGCAGCTGCGGGTGGGGAAGACGCTCCAGCAGCACCCTGGTGGCTTCGCCGTGGTCGACGGACAGCTCGAACCATCCGGCACGCACGGCGAGCACCACCGCCCTCAGGTCCTGGGCGTCCACCGCGCTCGACAACTCGGCAAGGAATCGGCGGCTTTCCTCGACTCTCGCACGATCCTCCGTCGATTCGGATGTCGCGCCTTCCGGCTCACGTGCGTCTGCAGCCTGCTCCCCCACGTCGTGGCACGCTAGCAGGCCGGTGCGGAGCGGTCGGTCGTCACCAGTCGATCGGCGCGGCGACGAACGGCTCGTCCTCGGGGGCCGCCTTGCGCGCCGCGAGTTGAGCCGTCGCGGCCTCGCCGATCGGAATGCGGAACGGCACGTCAGGCGCCTCGAGCGCATCGGCCACGACGTTCGCGACCTGCTCGACGGTGACCGGAGTGGTGCGGAAGGCCGCGACCTGCTCGAGCAAGCCGAAGTAGGGGTCGCTCTCGTCCAGGAAGACCTTGGCGC
>JBQCJQ010000698.1:0-2620 GCA_051952615.1 Humibacter sp. | reverse complement strand
CTGGTCGACCTACGCGGGCATCGCCCACGCCAGGCGGTGACTTCATGCGCGAGGGAGCAACGCGGCACGGAATGACGCAGCGTGACCTCTCACGCGACGAACACGAGCGCGAACTCGGCTTCAAGCCCCGGCCGGCCGTGCGCTGGCTCTCGCTCTCGCAGCTAGCGAGCGCCGGACTGCAGGTGGGCACCGCGACCCTGTTCGCCGACTTCTCGGATCGCAGGGAGAGTCAGGCCATCTTTCCGCAGGACGTGATTCCGTTGCCATACTCCGACGAGAACGTCGAGCTGTGGCTCGACTTCGCCGCTGACCTCGGCGACGGGTTCGACGCGACGCTCACCGTGGCATCCCTGCTCGGTAGGCCCGAACTCGCGGTCACGACGCCAGACGGCGGCACGGTGACCCTTCCGCGAGGCGCAGCGCTCGTGTTGGGCGGGGACGAGGTCTACCCGACGGCGTCGGCGGAGGCCTACGAAGACCGCATGCTCGGGCCGTACCGGGCCGCGGCGCCGGCGGGCGATCACCCGGATGCCCTGCTCTTCGCTCTCCCGGGCAATCACGACTGGTACGACGGGCTCACATCGTTCCTGCGCATCTTCACGCGGAGGCAGGTGATCGGCTCGTGGCAGATCGTGCAGTCGCGAAGCTACTTCGCGCTCAAGCTGCGACCGGGATGGTGGCTGGTCGCGCTCGACAGCCAGCTGGGCGAGTACATCGACGGGCCGCAGCTCGATTACTTCGACGCTGCGCTCCGCGACCTGAAACCTGGCGACTCGATCGTGTTCTGCTCCGCCTCGCCGACCTGGGAGACCACCGCGTACGACGCAGACGCCTTCAACTCTCTGCACTACTTCGCGGAGAATTACCTGCTGAACAGAAGGGACCCCGACACGGGCGCCGTCGTACCGACCGGTGCAGAGATCCGGTTGTGGCTGAGTGGAGACCACCACCACTACTCGCGGTACGAGGAACGGCCTCCTGGCGCGCGGAGTGCTCCCGACGTCCACGAACCTCACGCGACGCAGCTGATGACCTGCGGACTCGGCGGCGCCTACCTGATGGGCACCGACAGGCTGGCAGACTCCCTCGAGCTGCCCCCCAGGGACTCGCGCATGAAGACCAAGAGCACCACGGTCACGGGCTACGACCGTGGTGACGTGCGGTTCCCCGACCCCGCGCTCGAGCGGCGCCTGCACTGGGCATCCGCTAACCCGTTCTCCACGTACTGGCTGCCGACCAGGAACCCGTGGTTCGGCACCGGGATGAGCGTGTTGTACCTGGTGTTCTTCGTGGTGCTCGCGGGCATCAACGCGGGCGTGCACGGTCGATCGTTCGGCTGGGCTGTGAAGCAGGCAACGGTTGCGGATGCCGCATGGCTGGTGGTCTGGGTGGTCGCGGTCCCCGTCATCGTCCTGCTGGTCGTGTGGGTCGTGAACGCGTTGCGCACCGGCAAGCGGCCGGGCGGCGCGCAGGTGATCGTCGGGGTCCTGGTGCAGCTCGCCCTGGTCTGCGGACTGTTCATCGGCATGCGCTCGCTGCCCTGGTGGGACCAGGTGTGGCTGGCCGTTCCTCTCGTGATCGTCGCCGTGCTCGGATATGTGATTGGAAGCGAGGCTTTCGCCCTGTTCGTCTGCCTCGTGCCGCCGGGTTCGATCGGTGACTACAAGATGACAGGGCTCGCTTACGAAGACGGCAAGGGCTTCGTGCGCATGCACTTCACGGCCGAGGGCGACCTCGAGCTGTATCCGATCCTGGTCGACGAGGTGGTTCACGAGTGGACGCTCGTTGATGACGAGCCGCGCGGTCTCAAGCCCACCCCGGCGTCGGGCCTTCCGAAGCCGCGGCTGCTGGAGCATCCGATCCGCATCGCGCGACACGGGTTCGACTCGACCGGGACCGACACCTCAGAGGGAGCGGAGAGAGCGGAGCAGACGGATGCCTGACCTCACGACGCGCGCGGACCATGTCACCGAGCTTGTGCCGCTCACGGCCCGCGACGGCCTGCCCCTCACGCTCGTGCACGTGACCTCCTCGCGGCGGCCGGGCGCCGCAAGAGGACCCGTGCTGCTCGTGCACGGAGCGGGGGTGCGCGCCGAGATCTTCCGGCCCCCGATCGCCCGTACGCTCGTCGACGCACTTCTCGACGACGACTGGGATGTGTGGATGCTGAACTGGCGCGCCTCGATCGATCTGCCGCCCGTGCCATGGACCCTCGACGAGGCGGCGGCGTACGACCATCCCGCCGCAGTCGATGCGGTGCTCGCGGCTACGGGCGCGGAGTCGCTGCCTGCGTTCGTGCACTGCCAGGGTTCGACCTCGTTCACGATGGCAGCGGTGAGCGGGCTGCTGCCGAAGGTACACACGGTCGTCACCAACGCCGTGTCACTTCACCCCGTCGTGCCGACCTGGTCGCGCCTCAAGATCAGGATCGGGACCCCGACGGTCGCGAAGCTCACGCCCGACGTCTCGCCGCGCTGGGCGTACAAGTCCCAAGGGTATTTCTCGCGCATCGTGCGCGCCGGAGTGCGCGCCACCCACTGGGAATGCGGCAACGCGGTGTGCCACATGGTGAGCTTCGCGTACGGCAGCGGGCATCCTGCCCTTTGGTCGCACGCGAACC
>JBQCJQ010000697.1:0-4053 GCA_051952615.1 Humibacter sp. | reverse complement strand
CCAGCAGGGCGTGACACCGAATAACCTCAGTTGAAGCAAGGAGCACCGCAATGGCATCCGTCTTGGTCGTGAACAGCGGGTCGTCGTCGTTCAAGTACCAGCTGATCGACGCCGACAGCGAGGAGCGGCTGGCATCCGGCCTCGTGGAACGCATCGGCGAGACCACCGGCCACGCCACCCACGACACTCCGGACGGACACTGGGAGCGCTCGCTGGAGATCCCGGATCACACCGCAGGATTCGCCGCCATGCTCGACGCATTCGGGGAGCATGGGCCGAGCCTCGAGGCGCATCCACCTGTCGCCGTCGGCCACCGTGTCGTGCACGGCGGGGCGAGGTTCTTCGAACCGACACTCGTGACGCCGTTGGTGCTGATCAACATCGAAGACCTCTCCGACCTGGCGCCCCTGCACAACCCGGCGAACGTGCAGGGCATCAAAGCGGCGCAGCAGGCGTTCCCCGACCTGCCTCACGTCGCGGTCTTCGACACGGCCTTCCACCAGACGATGGCGCCGGACGCCTACACCTACGCCATCGACGCCGAGCTGGCCGAAAGGTTGCGCATTCGTCGGTACGGGTTCCACGGCACGAGCCACAAGTACGTGTCGGAGGCGGCGGCGCGATTCCTGCAGCGACCTCTCTCGGAGCTCAAGCAGATCGTTCTGCACCTCGGCAACGGTGCCTCGATGACGGCGATCGACGGCGGACGCTCCGTCGACACCAGCATGGGCCTCACTCCGCTGGAGGGGCTGGTGATGGGCACCAGGTCGGGCGACATCGACCCCGCCGTGCTGGTCTATCTGCAGCGCAAGACACGCATGAACGTCGACGAGCTCGACGACCTGCTCAACCAGCGCAGCGGTCTCCTCGGCTTGAGCGGCCGTAAGGACATGCGCGACGTGACGAAGGCGTCGGACGAGGATGACCAACGCGCACGCCTCGCCCTGGATGTGTACCTGCACCGCCTCAAGCACTACGTGGGTGCGTACGCCTTCGAGCTGGGCCGTGTCGACGCCATCGTGTTCACAGCGGGCGTCGGTGAGAACAGCGCCATCGTCAGGGCTCGTTCGTTGGCAGGGCTCGAGCACTTCGGCATCGAGATCGATCCGGACCGCAACGACCAGCGCGGGGGAGGCATCCGCGTCATCTCGACGGACGCCTCTCGCGTCACCGTGCTCGTCGTGCCCACCGACGAGGAACTCGAGATCGCACGGCAAACCCTCTCCGTCGTGTGAGGCGTCCGCACGTGCCGAACTTCGGAGATGTGCGGGATGCCCCGGCGAGCCGACCCCGATGCGCGGCGTCACCAGCGGCGGAATCGCGGCCCCTGCCTGAGCATCCGCTCGGCGGTCTCCTCGATGTAGCTCCAGTCCGTGAGTACCAGCGTGGCGGGCACGCGCAACACCCGGAGCCCGAACCACTCGCAGGCCATGTCGCGTCGTCGATCCTCGGCGAACGTGTCGGCATGGAACTCCCGGCCGTCCGTCTCGAGGTCGACGAGATCGTCGATGACGTTGTCCACATGACCGGCACCGGGAACGAAGACTTGCGGCTCCACGCGGTGACCCGCTCGGCGCATCCTCAGCCTCGCGTGCGTCTCGTACCCGGACTGCGCTCGAGGATCTGCCTCGCTCAGCACAGGCCGGATCCGCTCGGGCGATTCGGCAATCAACCTTTCGAACTGGCGTAGCGAGATCGCCTTGCGGTAGACCGCCGATTCGAGCGCGGCGATGACGTCGTCGACCGGAAGGCAGCTCATCGCCTGGCGGAGGGCGGCGGGCACGCTGGTGCGGAGCCGATCGCTGCCTGATGGTCGTGACGACCAGTGGACACAGGCATCCTGTGGCAGCAGCTCGGGGTGGGCGAGTCGTCCGGATGGCGGAAGCCGCAGGTGCAGACGCCGGTCGTTCCCGGTCCAGATGCCCTTTTCGCGCAGCACACTGACGCAGTCGAGCCTGGCACCAAGCTGAACTGCGAGACGGGCATCCCCATCAAGATGACCGCACGCGAGCGTGCCTCGTCGCGGATGCCACACGCCCGGGTCGGCCGCCAACCGTGCAACCTCGCCGCGACTCATGCCTGCGGCGATGAGCGCCCCGGTCGTGGCGACGTGTCCGAATCGGCAGAGCAGCACGGGATGAGCGTGCCCAGGCGGGGACGGGCGCTGTGCCGTCCCCGCACGAACTGTGGAGTTCTGCGGCTTCTGCCGATGTGGGGACGGAGAGCCGCCGGGATCACCCCGCCGGCGACATCCGAGGGTCATCCCAGTGGCCTGCGCTGCTGGATTTCGGAGATCTGCGGCGACACGCCGTCAGGTGGGGCTTGGATGCGGCGTGTCGGGGTGGATCTCCGAAATCCATGCTGGTGGGTGGGGTGGGTCGTGGTGGGTGGAGTGGGCCTGCGGGTGCGGGAGGCTGGCGGGTCCTGCGGAGGGTGCGGCGCCGGATTTCGGAGATTCGGGGTGACACACGGGGTGAGAGCAGGGTGACCCGGCGTGTCGCGGCAAAACTCCGAAACATTGCACTGTGAGGGGCGTCTAGACCCCCGAATAGGGGATGTAGTCTCACCCGACTTGACCCCCATTAGGGGGGATATCTGTCACGGGGTCTTGACCCCTGGCGGAGCCGCACGGCAGCCTTGCCATGGATCAAAGAACGCGAGCGGCCCACCATCGCACGGGGGTGCGAGGTCGCTTGTTTCGGGGGGTTTTCTGCGATGCCGTTTTCTGCGCTGCGCTCTGATGAGGGTTCCGAATCGGAACAGTCCGACACCACCACGAGGAAGCAGCGCAGCGACAGAGCTCGTCATCGTCGTCCTCAGTGGCGCAAGCGCGCCTTCCGTTGGACCGCAGTGCTCGGTGTCGCCGCCCTGATGTCCGGCGGTGCGCTGGTCGCGGTCGCCTCGCCAGGTGACAGCTCCACCGCGAGCGGCACGTTCCTCTCGGGTTCGCTCTTGTCGGGCATCCCGCTCGGCGACGTCGCAGGTCTCGGCGGCGCAAACGCGACCAACCCGGGAAATCCGACGCCGGTCACCGACACCAGCACCCTTGACGTCACGGCACTCAACGCCGTCAACGTTCAGCTGCCCGGCGGGCTGAACCTGCCGTTCGGCAACTTCATTCAGCTCGGCGCCGTCAACCAGTACGCGCAGGCGTCGGATGCCGGTGTGTCGCGTGCAGCCTCGGGCGCCGTGGGCAACGACGGGGCCGTTTCCCTCGACGGAAGCGGTGCGTTCCCGGCCAATGCCACCGTCGACCTCACGCAGCTGCTCGGTGCGCAGGCGACCGGGGTGCTCTCGACGGCGAACCTGAACGTCGGAGCGGTCACCGGGGTTGCGGCACTGAATGCGCCGCAAGCGCCACCCGCGACATCCTGCGCCGACCTTTCTAACCCGGTGAACTGCCGGGATTACAACGTCGCGAGCGCCGGGCTGAACTTCACGTCTCCGCTCGTAGGTCAGCTCGTCAACTCGATCAACGGCACCCTTGACACCGCGAGCGGCACCGTCAACGGCCTCTCCGACACGATCAACAGCACGATCCTCGGCACCGTCGGCGGCGTTCTGAGCGCACTGAGCGGTGGCGACAGCACGGTCAACGTCACGATCAACGCGGATCTGAGAAGCGCACTGGCGCCGGTGCTCTCGAGCTCGCTCTCGCAGGGCGGTGTCACTCTCGACCTGGCGAACGGCACGATCACCGTCGACCTCGCGGCCGTCGTGGGTTCGCTGAGCAACCAGAGCCCGAACACGCCGCTGATCAGTGCAACGGTCATCAACCAGGTGGTCGCCGATCTCGGCGGCATCCTCGATCAGCTTCAGACCAACATCAACACCGCTCTGAGCGCCGCGCTCGACAACGTGGGCGTCACGATCTCCGGCGGCATCTGCGAGGCGGTGCTCGGCTGCAACCCGCCGCTCGGCGGACAGCTGCAGCTGAGCTACAACGGCACGCTCGGCGATCTCGCCTCCGGCAACGCGCACATCGACCTCACGGGCACGGGCGCCGTTCTCGGACTCCTCGCCCCGGTGCTCGACACCCTGACCGGTGCACTC
>JBQCJQ010000696.1:0-2613 GCA_051952615.1 Humibacter sp. | reverse complement strand
TGAGCATCCGCCGTGCCAGCGCCCACGGGCCGATCGGGAGCGACCCGAGGGTGATTCCGCCGACCAGCGATCCGAGCGCCCAGATCGCGAGCACGATGCCGGCCTGAGGACCCTCCGCGCTGAAGTTCGCGATCACGCCGGCCTCGATGGCGGCACAGGAGCCGACCAGCAGGAACCCGACGATCGTGGACAGCATCACGGTCGGACGTCGCAGCACGGCCCCGAACCTGCGCTTGCTGTGAGGGATGCGCACCCGTCCGAGCTCGGGCGAGAGGATGAACCACGCACCGCCGACGAGCATCACCCCTGCACACACCAGCAGTCCGACCGTTGTGGAGACCTGCGTGGCAATGAAGGTGATGACCACGGGGCCGGCGATCCAGATGATCTCCTGCGCCGAGGCATCCAGCGAGAACAGCGGCGTCAGCAGCCTGGAGCTCACCAACTTCGGATAGATGGTGCGCACGGCGGGTTGCACTGGCGGTGTCGCGAGGCCGCCGATGAGCGAGACGACCATGGTGAGCGCGATGGGCATGACGAGCAGCGCGATCACCACGATGGATGCCGCACAGATCACCGTCGTCACCGCGAGCACGACCCGCATGCCGACGCGCCCCATGAGCCGGCTCGTGAGGGGGCCCGCGACCGCCTGTCCGACGCTCGCCGACGCGAGCACGAGTCCTGCGGCGCCGTACGTGTGGTGCACGTGCTCGACGTGCGTGAGCAGTGCGAGCGAGAGCATCCCGCTGGGGAACCGCGCCGTGAGCTGCGCGGCGATGATGCGCGCCACTCCGGGCGTTTTCATCAGGTCTTTGTAGGCGCTCACTAGCGTTCGAGTCTATCCGCGGTGCGGCGAGGGCAGAGATCGCCCGTCTCTACAGGCCCCCGTCGTTGGCGCGGGCCAGAAGCCACTCCTCGGCGGCAGGCAGCGTCACCTCCAGGGCGCTGTTCAGCCCCTCGTGGTCGTAGCCGGCGTAAATGTCGAAGGGGATGCCGCGCTCGTCGAGGCCCCGGGCGTACTCCTGCTGCGAGAGCACGACCTCCACGGCATCCGTGTCGTGATCTCCCCAGAAGCAGTAGAGCGGACAGGGCGAGTCGTCGACCAGCGCGTCCGACGGAAAGGATGCGAGGTCGTGGTAGAACGCCAACGCGGCCAGCGGGTCGAATCGGAGTTTCGTCCGCTCCCACGCGGCCGGATCCTGCCGCAGCTCCCGTGCCTGCTCTTCGACGTCGGCGAGTGTGACGCGGTAGTCGCCGAGGAGCGGGAAGCCTCCGGAGGCGACGGCGACGACCGCGTCGATGCCGCGCAGCCGGTCGGCGAGCCACGGGCCGAACGCGCCGGTGAACGAGTAGCCGAACACGAGGAAGCGCTCGAATCCCACGCGACGGGCCACGGCGAGCAGATCGGTCGCCCAGGCCGTCGTGTCGTAGTCGGGGCCTCTTGTCCTTGTGCTCGGTCCGTAATCCCTCGGGGATGCGACGATCAGCGTGAACCTCTGCGCGAGCCGCTCCTCGACGGTGGTGCTCCAGGTGTAGTTGCATTCCGGCGCGACGAGCGGAGGTCCGGAACCCCGTACGCGGAATGCGATCTGGGCGCCATCCACATCAAGGAAGTCCATCGGGGTCTCCTCCGGGCGGGTGCTACGTCGGCCGCCGGTCGTTCGTCGCCGACGGGCCGTCGCGAGCCCACGATATCCTCCTGGCGACGTGTGACGGCGAGCGGTCCCGGTATTCCCGAGGCGCGGCGTACGGGCAGTCGCGTCGTGTGGTCACATGGATGCGTGGGACTGACGATCGACGACCTGGCGGGGTTGCGCGGCCTCCCCGGCGGCTGGCCGTCGTGGGTCGTCGCCGCGCCGTATGTGGCGGCGGCCCACCCGCAGTCGCTGCGGTCGTCGCCGCTGGATGAGGGCGCGAACTGTCAGACTTACGCCTACGCCGTGCTCGACCTGTTCGGCCTGCACGTGCCACCCCACCGATCGAGCGAGTTGTGGGATGACCCCGACTTCGAGCATCCGCACCGCGACGACGCTCGGGACCTGGATCTGGCGCTGTTCGGCCCCTCGGGCGACGCGTGGGGTGCCCACGTCGCGGTCATCCTCGGCGGACGGCTGTTGCATCTGAGCGCCGAGGAGGGGCGGCCTGCGCTGTGGGACTGGCAGGACTTCGCCGCACGCGACCGGTACTCGCGTGTCGTCGGGGTGGTGAGGGTTACCCCGACAGACGACGCGGCGGGATGACCTACTTCACCGATCCCTCAGCGTTCGCCTGAACTCCTCGGGCGTCCGCACGCCGCGGTCGAGTACCGCGCGGTAGATGTCGATGCTGGGCAGCCTGGCGCCGTTCGGGTCGATTCTCTGTGTCGCCCGCTTGATGGCGAGGATGGCGGCTTGGGTCTCGGGGGTGATGCGAGGGCCGATGTCGGTGAGGTGTCGCAGGTCGGGCTGCCGCTCTGGCTGGTCGACGAACCAAATGTCGAACGTCCAGAGGTCGTCGTGGTCATCCGCGCACTCGACGTGCAGGTAGAGGCCGTCGGGATACCCCGGATCGGTGTTCCATCGCCCTGTGTCGTCGCGGAAGGTGACGGCACGGACATCCGACCGCACCCCGAGG
>JBQCJQ010000695.1:0-2456 GCA_051952615.1 Humibacter sp. | reverse complement strand
CCTCAGACCTCGGAGCCCCGTAGATCGGAAAATGCCAGCCGGTTCAGGTGCCCGCTTGGGGATCCGCCCACGTGCAGGATCGTCGGAGCATCTAGCCACGTCACCGGGCGGCGCAACGAGGCGTTCCTTGTTCGGCTCGTCCCACGCGTATAGCTTGCCTCGAACGAACCACGCAGCGCCGCCCGTCGTCGACCGCTCCTCACTTCCGGGCAACCCAACCGCAGTGCGGCGCAGATCGTCGAGATCAGCCATCCTGTGACGATATTCCGCACCACCGACATGGAGCAGAACGCATCAGCTCGCGATCCACTTGCGTGCTGCTGCGACTCTCGATACGGGCATCTATCGGCCACGCGACACGACGTCCGGCCTCACCCGAGCCGCGTCGAAAACAGGTTTAGGCACACGCCCTAGGTGGACTGTCGGGGCACCAGGAAGCAGTCGACGGTGCGGATTCCGCCCGAGATCTCCTCTCCTCGGATCATCCGGGTGAGAAGGTCGGCGGCCTGCCGGCCGACCTCGCGCAAGTTCAAGTCGACTGAGGTGATGCTCGGTCTCGCCGCGTCGGTGATAACGGTCCAGTTGTCGACGCCGACGACGCCCACTTCGGTCGGGACGATGACGCCGTTGTCTCGGAAGCAGTCGACCACACCGCGGGCGATCTGGTCGCTCGCGCAGAACACCCCGTCCACTCCCGTGCCGAGGAGCCGGCTCGCGGCCTCATAGCCCCACCGCTCGCTCCATTCTCCATAGAGCGCGTCACCGCCGGACAGGGTCGCCCCGGCTGCCGCGATGGCTCGTCGAGCGGCGTCGACGCGGTGCTCGGTCGCGGTATGGCGACGGGCACCGGCGATCACCGCGATGGAGCGACGGCCGCTGCCGACGAGATGGTCGATCGCTCGGACGGCGCCGCCTTCGTCGTCGGGGACGACCGAGACATCGTCGGGGTTATTCGACGGCGAGAGCGCGTACACGGCCGGAACCTTCAGCAGTTCCGTCAGCGACTCGCGCGGGTCGCTCGACCGCCCGGTGACGACGATTCCGTCGACACGCTGATTGAGGAAGGTCGTGATGTAGTGCTGCTCGCGAATGGCGTCCCCGCGACTTTCGGCGAGGAGCATCGACATCTCGCCCGGCCCGAACGTGTCCTCTGCACCCGTGAGCATCGGGATCGTGAACCTCCCGTAATTGTCCGTCGAGAGCACGCCGACCAGGAACGACCGGCCAGAAGGGGCGGCGTATGGGTGGACGTTCACGCTCAGACCCAGCTCCGTTGCCGCAGCGGCCACGCGATGGCGCGTCTCTTCCGCGATCTGCCCGCGACCGTTCAGAACCTTCGATACCGTGCCGACGGATACCCCAGTCCGCTCGGCGACATCCGCCAGTGTCACCTGTCGCCTCATCACCATGACGGCTGCTTCCGTGCCTCGACGGCGTTCGCCAGTTTTCCCATACAGCAAACTTTGCCGCATGAACTCCGCTCTGTCCAGTGCTTGACACGGTGTTTTGCAGCAAGTACGGTCGGCAAAGTCAGCAAAGTTTGCCACAAGATGCGGCAAGGAATGTCGAGGGAGACAAACCATGAAGAGATGGACGACGCGTCGGGCATCCGCCGCCGTCGCAGGTGTGGCGATTGCCGCACTGGCGCTTGCCGGCTGCTCATCGAACAGCAGCGGCGACAGCAATGGAGGGGCGGGTGGCACGATCACGCTCTGGCAGCGGGACGGCGGCGTGGACCTCACCAAGCAGGTGAAGGCCTACGAGGCGGCGAACCCTGGGGTCACGGTGAAGATTTCCACCATCCAGGCCGACCAGTACCTCACCAAGCTCGCGAACTCCGCGCGCGCCGGCTCGGTGCCCGACCTCGTGAGTTTCGACATCGTCAACACTCCGCTGCTCTCCACGCAGGGGCTGCTCGCCGACGTCACCGACAAGGTCAAGACACTCTCCAACAAGGGCGACCTCGCCCCGGCCGGCGTCGAGATCGGCACACTGGACGGCAAGAACTACGGCCTGCCGGTGGCTCTGACCGGCTCCCAGATGTTCTGGAACAAGGCCCTCTTCACCAAGGCCGGCCTCGACCCGGAGAAGCCGCCCACATCGCTCGCGGAAGTCACGGCGGACGCGAAGAAGATCGAGGCGCTGGGCGGCGGCGTCACCGGCTTCTCGACGCTCGGCGGCGTCGGGCAGGCGTGGACAGGCTTCCCGAGCTCGTGGGCCAAGGGCGGCACCGTTCTCACCGCGCCCGGCAAGAACCAGAAGGCCAACTTCACGTCCGCCGGTCTCGTCGATATGACCACCTGGTACCAGGACATGTGGCGCTCGGGCCTCATGCAGAAGACCGACCAGCCGAACCAGGATCCGGGCAACGTCGGCCAGGAGAACGCACTGAACGGCAAGGTCGGCATCATCTTCACCGGGGCGAACACGCTCACCGCGAAGAAAGACCAGTTCGG
>JBQCJQ010000694.1:0-6938 GCA_051952615.1 Humibacter sp. | reverse complement strand
ACACCGAGTTCCATCGCGCCGAAGACCCCTACGACCTGTTCTTCGTCCGGTTCGACCGCGACAAGGCGCTGCATCCGCTCGACCAGCGACCCCTGTACGCGCTGCAGATCGTGCTCGGCGATCTCGGAACCAAGGGCGGTCTGAGGATCGACGAGCAGGCGCGCGTGCTGCGCGCCGACGGCACGCCGATCGAGGGTCTGTATGCGGCGGGCAACACGGCCGCCAACGTGACCGGGGCGATCTACCCCGGGCCGGGCGCTCCCATCGGCACGGGGATGGTGTGGGGCTATCGCGCGGCGCGCCACCTCGCGGGGGTCGCCGCACCCGTATGACCGAGCTCTTCCTCTCGATCGATCCCGCGCCCGATCGCGATGCGGCCGCGGACGCGGAACAGGCGGGATTCGACGGAGTCGCCGTCCCCGAGCTCGCACACGATCCGATCGTCTCACTCGCGGCGGCGGCGACCCGCACCGATCGGGTGAGGCTGGCCAGCGCGGCGCTCGTCGCGTTCGGCCGCAGCCCCATGACGGTGGCGATGCAGGCAGCGGATCTGCAGGCGTTGTCCGCCGGCCGGTTCGTGCTGGGGCTCGGCACCCAGATCAAGCCTCACATCGAGTTGCGCTACTCCATGCCGTGGTCGGCGCCCGCGCCGCGCATGCGCGAGTTCGTGCACGCGGTGCGCGCGATCTGGGACGCCTACGCGACCGGGGGACGCCTGTCAGTGCGCGGCGCGCACTATCGTCACACGCTGCTGCCGCCGGCCTTCGTGCCCGAGCGCTTCGAGTTCGGCGCTCCGCCGGTGTGGATCGCGGGCTTCGGCGAACGGATGACGGCCGTGGCGGGCGAGGTCGGCGATGGCTTCCTCGTGCACCCGTTCGCCAGTGCGCGATACCTCGAGGAGGTGTCGCTGCCTGCTGTCGAAGCAGGTCGGCGTCGTCGCGGGCCTGACCGCGACCGATTGCGGGTGATCGCCTCGCCGCTCGTGGGCGTGGGCGTCACCGCGGACCAGATCTCCGCGGCGCGGGAGGCGGTCCGCCGCCAGCTCGCGTTCTACGGCTCCACTCCGGCCTACCGGGGAGCGCTCGAGCTGCATGGCTGGGGTGAGCTCGGCGAATTGCTCAATGCGCGGTCCCGCCGCGGAGACTGGGAGGGCATGACCACCCTCTTCTCGGACGACATGCTGGACGAGTTCGCCGCGGTGGGCACACCGGACGAGGTCGCCGCGCGCCTGCGCGCCCGCTACCGCGCCGTCGATGCGCTGTGTCTGCAGCTTCCGGCACCCGCGAGCGCCGCGACTCTGCGCGAGCTGCGGGTGGCGCTGGGCTGACGCACCATGAATGCGTCAATCGGCGGGGTCGACAGCATCCGTCAATCCCCATCGCAGAGCCGTCCGGGCACCGATCGCCGTGCCGGTGACGGCGAGCCAGAAGGTGCGGTGCCGGCCGATGCGGCGAGGGATGCTGGCGGTGCCGCCTGCGCCGGGGATCAGCCCCATCTGGACTTCCGGCAGCCGGAACGTCGCCTCGCCTCGCACGCGGACCGTCGCGGCGAAGGCCGGCAACTCGATGCCGGCACCGATGCAGGGGCCGTGCACCACGGCCTCGACGCGCGGTGCCAGGCGATGAAGGGGTGCCGCCGCACCTCCGCGCGTGCGGAGCAGATGCGACTGCCCGCCGTCGGTGTTCGTGCCGAACTCGGTGAGGTCGCCGCCGGCGCAGAACGACGGTCCTTCGCCGGCGAGGAGGATGTGCGTGATCGTGTCGTCGACCTCGGCGAGGCTGAGGGCGTCGACGAGGCCGTCGCGCATCGCGGCCGAATACGCGTTGCGGCGCTCGGCGTGGTCCAGGGTGATGTGCAGCTCGGCGTCGCGGCGCTCGACGCGCACCGGCGCGCGGTCGGGGATGACGGCGTTCCGGGCGCCGCGCCGGGCGAGCCATGCACGTAACTCCTAACCGGCCAGCAGCGCCGAGTTGGCCATCGATTCCACGTGCAGCGCGTCGAGTACCGGGAGCGACTCGGTCGCCCGCAGCACGTCGGCGAGCGTCGCGACCGCGTGGGGGTTGCGCTCGATCGCGGTGAGGACGCGGTCGGCCTCGCCCGCAGGATCTGCCACTCCTACGGCGGAGGGGAGCCGCTCATCCGGCGCGAGCAGGATGTCGCAGCCGGCGATCACCCCCGGCACAGGGACGCCAGGCCCCCGGGCGACACCGACCACGACGCGCTGGCGCGCGCGCAGCGATGCGACGGCCGCCGGCAGGTCGGGGTCCTCGTCGATCCACACCGCGGTCGCCGGGAATCCGAGCGGCATGGGCGCCGCGAACTGCTCCGCAAGGACATCGGAGGCCGCGCGCACAGAGGGAGTCATCCTGCTCCTGGGGTCGAGGGTCGGTGTCTACGATGGTAGGCATGTCGAAGGGCGGCATCCGCCCCGCCGCGGCGGCGCCTCGAGATCCTGACTCGTGCCCCGACGAACTCGCGGCGGCCTGGCGACGCACCGGCATCGCGCAGCTCACCGGACACCCCGACGGACCGGCGCTGCGGCCGGTCGGCACCGCCCCGTTGATCGCCGATGCGATGGCTCGGCGGGTGGCGGAATCCGCGGCGCTCGGAGGCGTCGCGCTGTCCGTCGACGGTGCGGCGCTGCTGGGCCAGCGCAGCCGGTCCCGCGATCTTCGGCGAAGGGGGCGGGTCTCGGCAGGCGGCGGCAGCCGGCTGCTGCGCAGTCGCGACGGCTGGATCGCCGTGAGCGCAGCCCGTGATGACGACGCGTGGTTGCTCGCGGCGGCGGCGGGTGTCGTCATCGACCGCCCCGTGGTGCCGTGGGAGCATCTCGAGTCATGGGCGCACCGTCATGACGGCGACGAGATCGCCGAGGCGTTCGAGGCCCTGGGCATAGCCGGCGCTCCGGTGCGGCCTGCGTCGTGGCGCAAGGCGGAGGAGCCGTCGGTGCGTCGCGGCGTGCCTTCCGAAGTGGTGGCGCGGCGGGCCCGGCCTGTCGCGGGGATGCGGGTGGTCGACTTCAGCGCGATGTGGGCCGGCCCGCTCGCCGCTTGGCTGCTCGGGCGCGCCGGCGCCCGCGTGATCACGATCGAGTCCGTCACTCGTCCGGACGGCGCCCGCCGCGGCGATCCGCTGCTCCACGCCGCATTGCACAGCGGCCACGAGCTCCGCGTCGTCGACCCGGACGCGTCCGACGACCGCGCGATGCTGCGTGAACTCGTCGCGACCGCCGACATCGTGATCGAGGCGTCGCGGCCGCGCGCCCTGCGGTCGTGGGGACTGGATGCCGCAGCCCACGCGCGCCGCGGAGGCACATGGGTATCGATCACCGCCGCCGGGCGGAGCAGCGACCGGGTCGGCTTCGGCGACGATGTCGCTGCGGCCGCTGGTCTCGTCGCGGTCGATGCGGCGGGCGCACCGGTTTTCGCGGGCGACGCGATCGCCGACCCGCTGACCGGCGTGACCGCCGCCGCGCTGGCCGCCTCCGCCACGGACAGCGGCGTGGTGTGGGACTGCTCGATGACAGGGATCGTTCAGGTCGCGGCCGGAGCTGACGCGTTCCTCGGAATCGCCGGCACCCCTTCTCCGGAGGTGACGGAATGACGGCGCTTCCCCCGACCGCCCGGCTCTGTGGCGTCAGGTGGGGACCGCACGGAGAACAGCTCGTCGACGTGCTGATCCGCAACGGGCGCATCGAGGATGTCGCGCCCTCCACCGCGCGGGACAGCGGCGCGCGTGTGCTGGCAGGCGTGCACGACAGGCACCTGCACCTGCTCGCGATGGCGGGGGCCGCAGCATCCATCGTCTGTCCTCCGAGGATGACGACCGCACAGTGGCGCGATGCGATCCGCGGGGGAGCGGTCGGCCCGGATGGGTGGCTGAGGGTGACCGGCGCCCACGAGTCGTTCACCGGTGTGCTGGACAGGTGGGCGCTCGACGCGCTGCGCACAGACGTGCCGCTGCGCGTCCAGCACCGCACGGGCATGCTCTGGATGCTCAACGGCGAGGCGCTGCGACGCCTTGGCGCGCTTGACCACGACGGCGTCGAGCGCGACGCCGGCGGCGAGCCGACCGGGAGGCTGTGGCGGGCGGACGCATGGCTGCGCGACCGTGTGCCATCCCGTGAGCCGGACCTCGCGGCGGTGGGGCGCGAGCTGCTGCGGCACGGCATCACGTCTGTGACGGATGCCACGCCCGACCTGGACTCCGCATCGCTGCGACTGCTCGAGGATGCGGTTCGTCGTGGCGAGCTGCCGCAGCGCGTCGCGCTGCTCGGGGCGCCGCTCGGCTGGAGGACCGAGGTGCCGCGCCTGCGCGTGGGCCCCCTCAAGATGGTGTTGGACGAAGCCGCGCTGCCGGGGATCGACGATCTCGCCGCGCGCATCGCCGAGGCGCACGCCGCTGGGCGCGCCGTCGCGGTGCACTGCGTGACCGCCGCCAGTGCACACCTGCTGGTACTGGCGCTCGAGCTTGCCGGTGCACGGCGCGGGGACCGGGTGGAGCACGGTTCGGTGCTGCCCCCGAGCGTCATCACGCGACTCGCTGCACTGCGGGTCACCGTGGTGACCCAGCCCGGGTTCTTGTCGGAGCGCGGAGACGTGTACCTGCGCGACGTCGACGACGTCGATCAGACGTCGCTGTATCCGCTGCGGGACCTTGACGAGGCCGGTGTGCGTGTGCGGTTCTCGAGCGATGCCCCGTACGGGCCGCTCGACCCGGCACGCTGGCTGCGTGACGCGGTCGAACGGCGCGACCCCACGGGGCAGCTGATCGGCAGAGCGCAGCGGATCTCTTGGCAGGGTGCGATGCGCGCGCTCGGACGCGCCCCGCGGGTGGGCGAGCGTGCCGACCTCATCGTCGTGGACGCCGAACTCGAGCGCACTGTGCGCGTCGAGGGATCCGCGTTCCATCCTCGGCGGATCCTGCTGAGTGGCGCCCCAGATATTCGATAAATGATATTCTTTGGTCGACGACGTGCCCGACGGATCGATCGCCCACCCGCTCAACGGCTGAGAAGGAGACGCGGATGAATGTGTTCCTGCTGCTGGACATGCTCGCGGACACCGATCCCGACCGCGTGGTCGTGGGGGACCGCACCGCGGGCCTGACATACGCGACTCTGCGCGACGAGGCGCGGCGCGCGGCGGGCCGGCTGGCGGCCGAGGGCGGCCGCCCGCTCGTCTATGTCACGGTGGCATCCGAGGCGTACCCGGTCGCGCTCTTCGGCGCGGCGCTCGCCGGCACCCCGTTCGTTCCCGTCAGCTACCGCCTTGCGGCGGGGCCCCTCGGCGCGATCATCCAGGAGCAGAGCCCTGCCCTGCTGGTGGCCGAGCCGGACGTGCTCGCCTTGGGCACGGAGGTGGCCGGAGATGCCGTCCTGCCCTTCGATGCCCTGGGCTTCCGCAGTTCGGTGCAGGCGAGCGAGGCACTCGATGCCGACGCGCCCGACGACGACGAACTCCCTGCCGTCCTGCTCCACACCAGCGGCACCACCGGCAAGCCGAAGGTCGCGATCCTGCGGCACCGGCACCTGACGTCGTACGTTCTGGGGTCGGTCGACTTCCTGTCCTCCGACCCGGACGAGGCGCAGCTCGTGGCGGTTCCGCCGTACCACATCGCCGGTGTGGCCGGCCTGCTCACCGCCCTCTACAGCGGGCGTCGCATCGTGTACCTGCCCAACTTCGATGCCGCCGAATGGGTGCGCATCGCGCGTGATCAGCGGATCACCCACGCGATGGTCGTTCCCACGATGCTCGCCCGCATCGCCGAAGTGCTCGAGCAGAGCGGCGAGACGCTGCCGGATCTGCGCAATCTCTCGTACGGGGGCGGTCGGATGCCCCTCAGCGTGGTCACCCGGGCTCTCGAGCTCCTCCCGCACGCGGACTTCGTCAACGGCTACGGGCTCACCGAGACCACGTCATCGATCGCGGTGCTCGGTCCCGAAGATCATCGGCGTGCGGTCACCTCCGACGACCCTGCGGTGCGTCGGCGGCTCGGCTCTGTCGGCCGGCCGCTGCCGTCGGTCGAACTCATCGCGTGCGACGAGTCCGGCAATGTCCTGGGGCCCGACGAACGGGGCGAGCTCTGGGTGCGCGGCCCGCAGGTATCGGGTGAGTACTCGCACTCCTCGGTGACCGACGAGAACGGCTGGTTCCACACCAACGACGCCGGGTGGATCGACGCCGACGGCTATGTCTTCGTCGACGGCCGCCTCGACGACGTGATCGTCCGCGGCGGCGAGAATCTGTCGCCGGGCGAGATCGAAGAGGTACTGACGGCGCACGACGCGGTCGCCGAGGCCGCCGTGGTCGGCGTGCACGACGATCAGTGGGGCGAGGTCGCTGTCGCGGCCGTCGTCTCGGCGGCCGGGTACGAGGTCACCGAGGACGAGCTCAAGCGCTGGGTGGCCGTGCACCTGCGCAGCACCCGTGTGCCCGAGCGGGTGCTGTTCCGCGATGCCTTGCCATACAACGAGACGGGCAAGCTTCTGCGGCGAGCGCTGAAGTCCGAGATCCTGGAGGCGCAGCATGGCGCATGAAGCCGTTCCCGACGGTGACATCGACACCGGCGTGCTGATCGTGGGCGGTGGCCAGGCGGCCGTCCAGCTCGCGACGACGCTGCGCGACGCCGGCTACGCCCAGCCGATCACCATCGTGGGCGACGAGACGCACCTTCCGTACCAGCGGCCGCCGCTGTCGAAGGGCTACCTCCTCGGCGACCAGTCGCTGAGCGGGCTGGAGTTCCGATCCTCGGAGTTATTCTCTGAGAGCGGGATAGGCGTGGTGCTGGGGGAGCGGGTCGTGTCCGTTCGCCGGACAGCGATAGGCGGGGTCGCGCAGACCGCTTCGGGACGCACGATCACCATCGACCGACTCGTGCTGGCCGTGGGCGCATCGCCGCGCCGACTGCCCCTTCCCGGTGCCGACGTCGACGGCGTC
>JBQCJQ010000693.1:0-17525 GCA_051952615.1 Humibacter sp. | reverse complement strand
TTCGCCACGTGGAACCAGGTGCGCGAGCGCTCGACGGATGGCGCAGCTCAGTCGGCCGAGCAGCTGATCGCCACCTACTCGGAGCTCAAGCCGGCCGATCTGGCGAACACTCTGCTCGACCTGCCGGAGCAGCGCCGGCTGGAGGTCGCGGGCGAGCTTCCCGACGAACGACTCGCCGACGTGCTCGAGGAGATGCCGGAGAGCGACCAGGTGGAGATCCTGGCCGGGCTCGACGACGATCGCGCGGCCGACGTGCTCGATCAGATGCAGCCGGATGACGCAGCCGACCTGATCGCGCAGCTTCCCGAAGACCGCGGTGAGCACCTGCTGGAGCTCATGCAGCCCGAAGAGGCTGAAGATGTTCGCATGCTGCTCAGCTACGAGCCGGACTCCGCCGGCGGGCTGATGACGACCGAGCCGGTCATCCTCTCCGCCGACGCGACGGTCGCAGAGGGCCTCGCACTGATCCGCAGGCAAGAGCTGGCGCCCGCGCTCGGCGCCGCCATCTGCATCACGCTGCCTCCGTACGAGCCGCCGACCGGCAGGTTCCTCGGCATGGTGCACTTCCAGCGGATGCTCCGCTATCCGCCGCACGAGCGGCTCGGCACGATCATCGACCAGGGGCTCGAACCCGTGACGGCCAACGCCTCGGCGGCCGAGGTGTCGCGCATCCTGGCCAGCTACAACCTGGTGTCGGTTCCCGTCGTGGACGACAACCACCGGCTCGTCGGGGTGGTGACCATTGACGACATCCTCGACTTCTTGCTGCCAGACGACTGGCGAAGTCACGACGAAGGCGACGACGTGTTCGACGACACGCACGCACAGGGCGCGAAGGCGCAACCGGCCGGTACGGGAAAGAGGGTGAACGATGGCACGAGCTGACAAGGCCGTCACACGGCTGGATGCCCCGAAGGGCCTTCGAACGCCCGTGCTGCGGCGCGGCACACGCAGCGACAGGGACAGGTTCGGCCGGTTCTCCGAGGCCTTCGCACGAGCGATGGGCACTTCGGGGTTCCTGGTCGGCATGACCGTCTTCGTCGGCGTCTGGCTGGCGTGGAACATCTGGGCGCCTCGATCGTGGCAGTTCGACTCCTCGTTGATGAACTTCACGCTGCTGACGCTCATCCTCTCGCTGCAGGCCTCGTACGCGGCGCCCCTGATCCTGCTCGCGCAGAACCGTCAGGATGACCGCGACCGGGTGCAGATCGAGCAGGACCGCCAGCGGGCCGAGCGCAACCTCGCCGACACCGAGTACCTTGCCCGCGAGGTCGTCGCGCTCCGGCTCGCGGTGAAGGACATGGCGTCGAAGGACTTCATCAGGGCGGAGCTGCGCGCTCTGCTCGATGAGCTGGACGAACGTGACCGCGACCATTCCGAGCGAGCGCCGAGCGACGAGCCCGCCCGTGGCTGAGCCTCGCACCGGCGCGTCGAGCGACGCCGTGCGTTCAGCTTTGTCGCGCGTGACCGACCCGGAGATCAGGCGCCCCATCACCGACCTCGACATGGTCGGCGATGTCTCGGTTGATGAGAATGGCCGGGCATCCGTCTCGATCAAGCTGACGATCGTCGGATGCCCCGCAGCAGACACCATCGAACGCGACGTGCGCGCCGCGGTCGGCTCCGTCCCCGGCGTCACGTCTCTCGACCTCGTCGTCTCGGTGATGACTCCTGCCGAACGCGCGGCCCTCACCGAACGACTCCGCGGCGGCCGTGGACGAGTCAACCCGTTCACGCCGGACTCCCTCACCCGCGTCTACGCGGTGACCAGCGGCAAGGGCGGAGTGGGAAAGTCGACGATCACGGCCAACCTCGCGGTCGCTCTCGCGCAGAAGGGCTTGAGGGTCGGGCTGGTCGACGCCGACGTCTACGGGTTCTCCATCCCCGGCATCCTCGGCCTGGTGCACGACGGAGTGACCCAGCAGCCGACCAGGGTCGACGAGATGATCCTGCCGCCCGTCGCGTTCGGCGTGAAGACCATCTCGATCGGCATGTTCCTCGACCCCGCGCGCGGTCAGGGCTCGTCGACCGCCGTGGCGTGGCGTGGCCCGATGTTGCATCGCACGATCTCGCAGTTCCTCACCGACGTCTACTTCGGCGACCTCGACGTGCTGCTCCTCGACCTGCCGCCCGGAACCGGCGATGTCGCCATCTCGGTCGGACAGCTGCTGCCGGGAGCGGACGTGATCGTGGTGACGACGCCGCAGCCGGCCGCCGCCGATGTCGCCGTGCGCAGCGGTGTCGTCGCGAGGCAGACCGGTCAGAACGTGTTCGGGGTCATCGAGAACATGGCCGGCCTGGCTCAGGCGGACGGCACCGTGCTCGACCTGTTCGGCTCCGGCGGCGGCGCCGAGGCGGCCGAACGGCTGTCGGAGGGCGTCGACACCCCGGTGTCGCTGCTGGCGTCGGTTCCGCTCAGCGTCGACCTGCGCTCGGGCGGCGATGCCGGGGTGCCCATCGTCGTTTCGCACGCGGAGGATCCGGCGTCGGTCGCGATCCGCAGCGTCGCCGACCGGCTGGCGGCTCGTCCGCGCGGGCTGGCCGGTCGCTCGCTGAACCCCTCGCTCGCGGGTCCCAGCGCAGGTTGAGAAGCGGTGCCGCCGCGCGGTGCCTAACCAGCGGTGGGAAATCAGCCCAGCTCGACGACGCGCGCCAGCAGCTCGGTGAGCAGGCGCTCGGTGAGCTCGTGCGGCAGCGACTCGATCAGCGCGAGGAACGGCGCCATGCGATCGGGAAGCGATCCGTCGCCGGAGCCGAGCAGCCCGAGCGCGCCGAGGAGCGACGCGGCCGTCTCGGAGTCGAGCCGGCCTGTCGCCGCAAGCGATCCCTCGCCGTCCCCCAGCCCGACGTGCGCGAGCAGTTCGGCGCCATCGATCGCCGGCGCGCCGCGCACGGCGTCGGCCGCCTCGACCAAGGCCGGCACGAGCTCGCCGAGCCGTGACTCGGTGACCGGCGTGACCGTGAGGTGGGTGGTGTGCGGCAGCCTCGTTCCGTCGCTCTGCACCAGGCCCGGTTGCTGCTGCAGCACCCAGCCGGATGCCCGTGCCTGATCAGCCCAGTGATGAGGGTCGACCCTTCGATCGGCCGGCACGGAGTCATCCGTCGCCACCGCGAGCAGTGGACCGACCGGGTCGCCGACGACACGGAGTCCTTCGATGCCTGAGACGGCTTCCCTCAACGCCACCGTCGCCCTTCTGCAGGACTCCGCGAGCTCGGCGAAGCCGCCGACGCCGAGCGCCTGGATGATCGCCCACGCCGCAGCGAGGGCACCGGCCGACTTCGAGCCGAGCAGGGTCGGGTTCACGACCGGGTATCCCGGCCAGTCCGTGGTCGCGAAGTACTGCGCGCGATGGCGGTCTCGTCCCCGGTGCAACAGCACGCTGACGCCCTTCGGCGCATAGCCGTACTTGTGCAGATCGGCGGAGATGCTGGTCACCCCCGGAACGCCGATGTTCCACGCGTCGAGGGCTGATCCGTCATCCATGCTCCAGAACGGCAGGATCAGGCCGCCGATGCAGGCGTCGACATGGCAGGAGACGTCCGCGCTCTCGCACGCGGCAGCGACCTCCGCGATCGGGTCGAGAGCCGCGAACGGGTACGACGGTGCGGAGACGACGACGAGTGCGACATCCGGCCCGAGTCGATCGATGACGGCAGAGGCCTCGAGGGTTCCGGTCAGCGGCGAGACGGGAACGCCGTCGAACTCCACGTCGAAGAGCTCCGCCGCTTTGCGGAAGGCTGCGTGCACTGTGGTCGGTGCGACCAGCCGTGGAATGCCTGTGCCGCCGGATGCCCGCCACAGGTCGCGCGCGGTCTTCACCGCGAGCAGGCACGACTCGGTGCCGCCCGACGTCACCGAGCCGACGACCGCATCCGTTCCGCCCAACAGATCGCGGGCGAACGCGACGACCTCGCGTTCGAGCACCGCGACCGAGGTGAAGGTCGTCGGGTCGAGTCCGTTGACGGGCTGCACCGCTCGTGCCGCTGCGGCGGCCAGCTCGTCGAGGTCGTCACGACCGCTGTCGTAGACATACGAGAGCACCCGTCCGCCGTGCGTCGGGGCGTCAGCGGCACGCAGCTCGCGCAGCCGCTCGAGGATGCCGTCGTGGTCAGGCATCGATGTCCTCCTTGCGAAGCCGGTAGCGCAGCAGCGGAATCAGGCTCACCGCGATCAGCACGGCTGGCACCACGCTGAAGCTCAGCACGATGCCCGTCACCGCGAGGGATGACTGCGTCACGTTCTCGGTGCCCGTGCTCGCGACGTAGCCGGTGGCGGCGAGCACGATCGACAGCACCGTCGCCCCGAGCGCCATGCCGGTGGTCTCCCCCGCCGTCCACATGCCGCCGAAGATGCCCGCCCTTCCCGGACCGTTGCGTTTCGCGTCGTGCGAGATGACGTCGGGCAGCATGGCCATCGGCAGGGACTGCATCGCCGCGTAGCCCACGCCGCACAGCGCGACCGGCAGGTACACCCACGCGCTCGGCGACCAGAGCAGGAACAGCATCGAGAGTGCGGCGAGGCCGAACAGGATGCTGGCGAGAAGGAACCCGCGCTCCTTGCCGATCTTGCGGGCGAGCACGCCCCAGAGCGGGGTTGCAAGAAGCGCAGGGGCGATCAGTGCGACGAACAGCAGCGTCACCGCCGCGCTCGAATGCATCACCTGCTTCGCGATGTAGTTCGCACCGGCGAGCATCTCCCCCACCGCGATCGCCTGCACAAGGTAGGCAAGCAGCAGGGCGCGGAACGGCTGGCTGCCGCGAAGTGCATGGATGCCCTCCGCGTAGTGCTGCGCGATCGAGGACTTCCGAGGGGGTTCCGTGGCGGTCACGCCGGTCGGCGCGACGAACGAGGAGACCAGCATTCCCGCGGCGATCACGACTCCCGCGACCACCGCCATCACGAGGTAACCGAGGTAGGGGTTGCCGGGGAACGCGTCGCGCAGGGCCGGACCGCCCGCGCCGAACAGCAGGATCGCCAGCGTGAGCACGACCACCCGCCAGGTCAGCAGCCTGGTGCGCTGGTCGTAGTCGGACGCCAGCTCGGCGGGCAGCGCGACGTACGGCACCTGGAAGAGGCTGAACGCGGTCGCGGTGAGCAGGAACGCGAGGAAGACCCACACGCCGGCTGCAGCGGACGGCGTGCCCGCTGGCACGGCGAACGTGACGATGAAGAAGAGCGGAAGGCCGATGGCACCGGCGATCATGAGCGGCCTGCGAGTGCCGCGCCGGGCGAGCTGTGCGTCGCTCCGCGCTCCGATCACGGGGTCGATGATGACGTCCCACACCTTCGCGCCGGTCACCAGGATGCCCGCAGCGAGCGCCGCGACCCCGAGGGTGTCGGTGAGGTAGAAGACGAGAACGAGGCCGGGGAGGGTGCTGAAGCCGCCGGTTCCGAGGGAGCCGATGGCGTAGCGAACGACGGTCGTTCGAGGAAGCGCCGTCCGGATCGGCACCGATCGCTGCGTTGCGGTCATCCGGGAATCCTACCGGCGTCCCGGATGCCCTTCGGACCGGGTGGCCGACTAGGTGGCTTCGCTGTCGTAAGGAGGCAACGCGCCTGCGTCGAGCCTCGGAGTCTTCACCGGTCTGCTCAGTGTGGGCGCCGGCTCGTCATCGAGGAGCGCGTCACGGATGATGCGACGAGGGTCGTACTGACGCGGGTCGAGTTTGCGCCAGTCGACGTCTTCGAAATCGGGTCCCAGCTCTTCGCGCATCTTGTCGTTCGCGGTGTCGGCGAGGGTGCGCAGCTTGCGCGCCCACTGCCCGAGCTGGGCCGCGTACCTGGGCAGCCGGTTGGGGCCGATGAGAAAAACGGCGATCACACCGATGATCACCAGCTTCTCAATGGTCAAACCGAACACGGATACAGAGTAACGCGTGCGCCTGCGCGTCCGCCCAGCGGTCGGCCGTATTGTTATCGGCAAGGAAGGAATCGAGTGTCACACCACGATCAGAGCTGGAAGTTCGCGACCGACATCGTCTCGGAGTCCGAGGTCATCCAGGCAGCACGGGCGCAGTCCCTCGAGCTCGGCGTCGACGCCGTCTCCCCCGCCATCGGCGCGCAGGCCGCCGTGGTCACCGCTGCCACCGCCGCACGCAACGTTCTCGAAGTGGGCACGGGCGTCGGAGTCTCGGGGCTCTGGTTGATGCGCGGCGCCACCACCGCGACGCTCACCTCGATCGACGTCGAAGCCGATCACCAGCTGGGCGCCCGAGCCAACTTCTCCGAGGCGGGCATCCCACCTGCCCGGGTCCGTCTCATCACGGGCCGCGCACGCGACGTGCTGCCTCGTATGAACGAGAACGCGTACGACGTCGTGCTGATCGACGCCGATCCCGCCGGCGTCATCGAGTACGTCGAGCACGGACTCCGGCTCGCCCGCCCAGGCGGAACGGTGCTCGTGCCGCACGCCCTCTGGAAGGGACGCGTCGCCGATCCGGCGCAGCGCGACGAGATCACGACCGGGTTCCGCACGCTCGTCACCGAGATCGCGGCGTCTCCCGCTGTGGTGAGCGCGCTGAGCACGGTCGGTGACGGACTGCTGCAGATCACCAAGCTCGGCGAGTAGAGCTTCAGGCAACAGGCCCAGAGCGAACGAGAGCGGATGCCTCGGGCATCCGCTCTCGTTCGTTGTGCTCAGTGCAGGCGTGTCAGCTGCCGTCTACGACGGAAGCGAGCACGTCGTGGAGCTCCTTGGCTTCGGCGTCATTGACCGAAACGACGAGCCGGCCTCCACCTTCGAGAGGAACGCGCACGATGATGAGCCGCCCCTCCTTCACAGCCTCCATGGGTCCGTCTCCGGTTCTCGGCTTCATGGCCGCCATGTCTAGCTCCCCTTTCGTGGATGTTCTTCCATTATCCGCCATCGCGAGTACGGCAGCCAATCGCCGCGGCGTGGCCGTGACGCGTCGTGACGCATCACGGAGGCGACCAATCGGCGCCGTCGACGCCCCAGCACAGCAGCAGCCAGCACCACTGGAGCACGAGGAACAGGATGACCATGCCGACCCGATACGTCTTGCTTCTCGGCTGCGCGATCGCACCGAGCAGAGGCGCCATCGGGGCCAGCAGACGGAACGTGCTCGACTGGGGGAAGAAGACGGCGAGCAGGTAGAGCGCGTACGCGACCGACCAGAATCGCAGGTCGACGCCGAGGCGGCGTACCGCCGGGCTGAACATCGCGAGCGCGAACAACGCGATGATCAGCACCAGGGTCAGGTAGCCCAGCCACGCCGGCACTCTCAGCCAGACGGCGAACCACCAGTCGACGGCCTGGAACCACGGCGCGAACGGCAAGAGGTGGTTGGCGCCGATGTAGTCGGAGCGCCAGGTCAGCTCCGTCGCCGTGTAGGCGTCGGGAACGTGGGTGACCAGCCCGGCGATGATCGGCCACGCGATTCCGCTGATCCCGGCGACGACGGTGACCGCGACGGAGGCGACCCGCTCACGCACCGGGAACGGGTCCTTCTTGCGCACCACCCAGCGATAAATGACGTGGAAACCCATCGCCAGGGCGAAGGCGAGACCGCTCGGACGGGTGAAGGCCATGACGACGACAGGCACGAGCATCCACCAGTACCGCCGCCGCAGCATGAGATACAGCGCCAGGATGAGGAAGAAGAGGTACATCGACTCCGCGTACGCCACCTGGAACATCGGCGAGATCGGGCTGACGCAGAACAGCACGACCGCGAACAGGCTGACCGACCCGGGCAGCCGCAACGCCATCAGCCGATAGAAGAGCAGTGCCGCGCCGAGACCGAGGCCGAACGAGACGGCGACGGCGACGGGCGACCAGGGCAGCGCAGTGGCGATCATCAGGGCGCGGACCACGAACGGGTACCCGGGCAGGAACGCCCACGCATTCTGCTGCAGCACACCGTCCTGACCGATCGGCAGGGTCTTCGGGTACCCGGATTCGGCCACGATGTCGTACCACCGGCCGTCCCAGATGGACGCGAAGTCGAAGTAATCGGGGTGGGCGCCGGTCCACGGATTCGGGCCCTGAACACTCGCCAGAACGAGCATCATGACGGTCGTGATCACCCGCGCGAGAAGGTAGACCACGATCACCTTCACCCACCACGGGGTGAGGCGATACCGGATGCGCATTCCGGCGGGCATCCGCCACGATCGCGCCGGCCCGCGCGTCGCGGTGCGATGCTGCACCGCCTCGGCGCCCACCCCCGTCTCGGTCACCGTGCGGTCAGCCAACGGCGCAGCCCTATCTCGCAGGCCGCGATCTCGGAGAGCGCGACACGCTCGTCATCCGCGTGCGCCTTCAACGCATCGCCTGGGCCGTAGTTGACGGCGGGGATGCCGAGAGCGGCGAACCGCGCGACATCCGTCCACCCGTACTTGGGCTTGGCCGTCGCACCGACGGCCGTCAGGAAGTCCGTTGCGAAGGGGGTGTCGAGTCCGGGACGCGCGCCCTCCGCGAGGTCGGCGACGGTCACGAGGTCGTCGCCGAACAGCTCCTGAAGGTGCTCGATCGCCTCCGCACCGCTGCGGCTCGGGGCGAACCGGTAGTTGACGTGCACGACGCACTCGTCGGGGATGACGTTGGTGGCCACTCCCCCGCTGATCAGCACGGCGTTGAGAGCCTCGCGGTAGGTGAGCCCCTCGACCTCGACCTCGCGCGGCTGGTACGACGCGAGCTTCTGAAGGATGGGAGCCGCCTTGTGGATGGCGTTCTCACCGACCCAGGGACGCGCGGAATGGGCTCGCCGCCCGGTCGTGCGCACGTCGACCCGCAGGGTGCCGTTGCAGCCGCCCTCGACCTCGGCCCCGGTGGGCTCGCCGAGCACGGCGAAGTCGGCTTCGAGCAGGTCGGGCCGCTCGTCGGCGAGCCGACGCAGGCCGTTCAGGTCGGCGGAGACCTCCTCGTTGTCGTACCAGAGCCAGGTGACGTCGTAGCGGGGGTCATCCAGCTCCGCAGCGAGCACGAGCTGCACCGCAACGCCGGACTTCATGTCGACGGTGCCACGTCCCCAGAGATAGTCGATGCCGTCGACGGTCTCGAATCGCGTCGGCAGGTTGTCGTTGACCGGCACGGTGTCGATGTGACCGGCGATGGCGACCCGCTGCGGTCGACCACGGTTCGTGCGAGCGACCACACAGTTGCCGAGCCGCGTCACCGTGAGGTGCTCGAAGGGCCGGACGGCGTGCTCGATGGCATCCGCCAGCTGCTGCTCGCCGCCGGAGACCGACTCGATGTCGCAGAGGGCGCGAGTGAGTTCGACCGAGCCGGCCGTGAGGTCGAGAGGCACCCTACTAATCTAGATGCATGCCCGCCGCCGAACCCGACGCCGTCCTGCCTTCGCCGAGCCACGCATGGGGCTATGGACTCGTCACGGTCGCTGGCGACGGCACCGTGCTCGACACCTGGTTCGGTGCCCCCCGGCTCGGCCGGGTGCCGCAGGGCAGGGACCCATGGCTGGTGCCCGCCGAGCTCGAGGCGCAGACCGGTGAGGATGCCCGCCGCAACGTCCGCATCGACGCACAGACCGTCGAGATCGAGCTGGCCTCCCCCGTGCAGAGCACTCCAGACGCCTACCTCCGGCTTCACCTGCTCTCCCACCTGCTCGTGCAGCCGAACACGATCAGCCTCGACGGCATCTTCGCTCACCTGCCGATCGTGGCTTGGACCAACGCCGGCCCGATGCACCCCGACGACTACGCGAGCCTGCGGCCGTCGCTGCAACGCGCGGGCATCCAGGCCTCCGGCATCGACAAGTTCCCTCGCCTTCTCGACTACGTCGTGCCCGATCGGGTGCGCATCGCCGACGCTTCGCGGGTGCGCCTCGGCGCACATCTCGCGCCCGGCACGACCGTGATGCACGAGGGCTTCGTCAACTACAACGCCGGAACGCTCGGCTCCTCGATGGTGGAGGGACGCATCTCGCAGGGAGTCGTCGTCGGCGACGGCTCCGACATCGGAGGCGGCGCCTCCATCATGGGCACGCTCTCGGGCGGCGGAACCCAGCGTGTCTCGATCGGCGAGCGCTCCCTGCTCGGCGCCAATAGCGGTATCGGCATCTCGATCGGCGACGACTGCGTCGTGGAGGCCGGTCTCTACGTCACCGCGGGCACGAAGGTCGTGCTGGTGGGCTCGGCTCCAGACGCGTCCGGTGCGCCGCAGACGATCAAGGCCGTCGAGCTGTCGGGGATGGCCGGCCTGCTGTTCCGCCGCAACTCGCTCACCGGTGCCGTCGAGGTGCTGCAGCGCAGCGGCCACGGAGTGACGCTGAACGCCGTCCTGCACGCCTGAGCGAACTCTCACTCTCGCCCGGCGCCCGATAGCATGACTCCCCGAGGAGTCGTCACGAGGGAGTGCCGACGCGAAGGAGTGAAGTGGGCACCGATGCGCCGCGCCTCACCGGGAGGCATCCGTTCTGGCGGTTCCTGGGCATCCTGATCGCCATCGTCGTGACTCTGGCGATCGTTGCAGCGGTGCTCGGCTTCTGGACGGTGACCCGTTCCTTTCCGCAGACCAGCGGCACCATCGCCATTCCGGGATTGAAGTCGAAGGTCGAAGTGCGGCGCGACGATGCGGGCATTCCGCAGATCACGGCATCGAGCGCACACGATCTCTTCCTCGCCGAGGGCTACGTGCACGCGCAGGACCGCTTCTGGGAGATGGACTTCCGCAGGCACGTCACTGCCGGCCGCCTCAGCGAGCTGTTCGGTGCGAGCCAGCTGGGCACGGACGAGTTCATCCGCACCCTCGGCTGGCGGCGCGTCGCCGAGCAGGAGGTGAAGCAGATGGATGCCACCACGCTGTCGTACTACCAGGCCTACGCGGACGGTGTGAACGCCTACCTCGCCGGCCACAAGGGCGCAGACGCCTCTCTGGAGTACGCGGTGCTCGGCCTGCAGAATCCCGGCTACACCCCGGAGAAGTGGACGCCGGCCGACTCCGTGTCATGGCTGAAGGCGATGGCGTGGGACCTGCGCTCCAACCTCGACGACGAGACCGACAGGGCGCTGCTGGCGACCACGCTCACGCCTGATCAGATCGCGGTTCTGCATCCCGAGTATCCCTATGGCGAGCATCCCACCATCACGGATGCCGGCGGCGGGTCGACCGCCGCGAGCACGACCGGCCCCGACGCCGCCCCGGCGGCGGACATCGCCCAGAGCGGGCAGAGCGCCGTCAATGACGCCTCGGCACTCGCCACGCGACTCCGGGCGGCGTTCGACTCCGTGCCGCCGCTCCTCGGGGTCAACAGCGACGACATCGGCTCGAACTCCTGGGTGGTCGCCGGCTCGCATACCGCGACAGGCAAACCGTTGCTCTCGAACGACCCGCACCTCGGCCCTGCTGCGCCGAGCATCTGGTACCAGGTCGGGCTGCACTGCTCGAAGGTGACGGCATCCTGTCCCTTCGACGTCGCCGGCTACAGCTTCTCCGGGCTGCCGGGCGTCATCATCGGGCACAACCAGAGCATCGCGTGGGGCTTCACCAACCTGGGCCCCGATGTCACCGACCTCTATCTCGAAAAGGTCACCGACAAGGGCTACGAGTACGACGGAAAGGTCGTGCCGTTCACGACGCGCACCGAGACGATCGCGGTCGCCGGAGCAAAGCCGGTGACGATCACGGTGCGCTCAACGAAGCACGGCCCGATCGTCTCGGGCGGCGCCTACGACACGATCACCGACAGCCATCGAAAGCCGTCGGGCGGCCTGCCCGGCGGCCGGTACGCCCTGTCACTGCAGTGGACCGCGCTCACCCCGGGACACACGGCCGAGGCGATCTTCGCCCTCGACCGCGCGACCGACTGGCAGGGGTTCCGCGGCGCGGCGAAGCTGTTCGACGTGCCCGCGCAGAATCTCGTCTACGCGGACACCAAAGGAAATATCGGCTACCAGGCCCCAGGAAGCATTCCGATCCGCAAACAGGGCAACGGCACAACGATCACGCCCGGGTGGACGAGCCAGTACGGCTGGAACGGCTACGTTCCGTTCGAGCAGCTTCCGAGCGTGTACAACCCGCCGAGCGGATACATCGTGACCGCCAACAACGCCGCCGTCGGCCCGAACTATCCGGTGAACCTCACCGAGGACTGGGATTCCGGCTATCGAGCCGATCGCATCACCTCCGACCTCGCGAAGCTGATCGCCTCCGGCCAGAAGATCACCTCGGCCGACATGTCGAAGATCGATGCCGACGACTACGACGCGAACGCCGCGGCTCTGGTGCCCGTGCTGGTCGACACTCCACTCGATTCGGGCACGCGCAAGGCCGTCGACCTGCTGAAGGACTGGAATCGCCACGACGACGCAGACAGCGCGGCTGCCGCCTTCTTCAATATCTTCTGGCGGAACCTGCTGAACGACGCGTTCGCCCGCAAACTGCCTGCAGGCACCGCGCCGGTGGGCGGCGATCGCTGGTTCCAGGTCGTCGACTCCCTGGCGACCCAGCAGAACTCCAGCTGGTGGGTGGACACCGGGCTCGGTCTGGAGAACCGCGACGACATGTTCTCCTACGCCGCGGATCAGGCGTATCGCGAGGCCGTCAAGCTTATGGGACCCGAGATGTCGGAATGGCGATGGGGCGACATCCACACCCTCGAGATCACCAATGAGAGCTTCGGGAAGTCCGGCATCGCTCCGATCGAATGGCTTTTCAACCGTGGGCCGTACAAGCTCAGCGGCAGCTCGTCGGTGGTGGACGCGGTCGGGTGGGACGCTTCGGTCGGCTACCAGGTCAACTGGGTGCCGTCGATGCGGCAGGTGGTCGACCTGTCGGACTTCGACCACTCCACCTGGATCAACCTCACGGGCGAGTCAGGTCACGCCTTCGACCCGCACTACGTCGATCAGACCCCTCTCTGGCAGACGCATCGCACCCGGCCGTGGCCGTTCAGCGCCGCGGCCGTGGCGAAGGCCACTCAGGAGACGCTGACGCTGACGCCCTAGGGCACGCATCACCGGGGTTTCGAGGAGTTCGCGGCTACGCCGCGCTCCTCAACCGACGAGCGGGCGAGAAGGTCAGCGCTCCGCCGGGTAGTCCCGCTCGGGGCGACCGACGTAGAGCTGCTGCGGGCGGCCGATCTTCGTCGCGGGATCCGCGTTGAGCTCGCGCCAGTGCGCGATCCATCCCGGCAGGCGTCCGATCGCGAACAGCACGGTGAACATTCGCGTGGGGAAGCCCATCGCCTTGTAGATGACGCCGGTGTAGAAATCGACGTTCGGGTAGAGCTTGCGCTGCACGAAGTAGTCGTCATCCAGCGCGATCTGCTCGAGCTCCTTGGCGATGTCGAGAAGCGGGTCGTGCACGCCGAGCGCTTCGAGCACGGCATCCGCGCTCTCCTTGACGAGCTTGGCCCGCGGGTCGTAGTTCTTGTACACCCGGTGGCCGAAGCCCATCAGGCGCACGCCGTCTTCCTTGTTCTTGACGCGCTCGACGAAGCGGCGAACGCCCTCCCCCGAGTCTCGGATGTCGGCGAGCATGTCGAGCACGGCCTCGTTCGCGCCGCCGTGCAGCGGACCGTAGAGCGCGTTGATGCCGGCCGAGACGGAGGCGAACAGGTTGGCCTGCGTCGACCCGACGAGGCGCACGGTCGACGTCGACGCGTTCTGCTCGTGGTCCTCGTGCAGCATCAGCAGGCGCTCGAGCGCCTTGGAGACCACGGGGTTCACTTCGTACGGCTCGGCGAGCGTTCCGAAGTTGAGGCGCAGGAAGTTGTCGACGAAGCTCAGCGAGTTGTCCGGGTAGAGGAACGCCTGGCCGAGGCTCTTCTTATGCGCGTAGGCGGCGATGACCGGCAGCTTCGCGAGAAGACGGATGGTCGAGAGCTCGACCTGCTCAGGGTCTTGGATGCTCAACGAGTCCTGGTAGAACGTGCTGAGCGCGGACACGGCACTGGAGAGCACCGACATGGGGTGCGCGTCGTGCGGGAGCGCACTGAAGAAACGGCGAAGGTCTTCGTGCAGCAGAGTGTGACGGCGGATGCGGTCGTCGAACTCGGAGAGCTCGGTAGGCGTCGGCAGCTCACCGTGGATCAGCAGCCACGCGACCTCGAGGAAGCTCGAGTTGGCTGCGATCTGCTCGATCGGGTAGCCCCGATAGCGCAGGATGCCCGCCTCACCGTCGATGTAGGTGATCTCCGAACGGGTGGCGGCCGTGTTGACGAAGCCGTAGTCGAGCGTCGTCAGCCCGGTCTGCTTGGTCAGCGTTGAGAAGTCGATGCTGGAGGCGCCTGCCGTGCCGGGAAGGATCGGGAATTCCGCCGTACCGCCCGGATACGTCAGAGTGGCTCGCATGTCGCCGTCCCCTCCGTCGTGACCTGCGTTCACTGCGCCTCCTTCGAGCGTGCGCCCATTCGTGCTGTTACCGCGTTCGTGCTTTTACAGCCTACGGGCAAAGCCGGTCCACTGTCGTTCCCGCCAACAGACGACGGCAAGGGTGTGCCGATCCGCACAATCCCTCGCTGGTCGAGCAGCGCGCGCGAGGCGCACGCGTATCGAGACCATGTGGTGCCACCCAGATCCAGGTCTCGATACGCGGCGCTCGGCGGCGCTACCCGACCAGCGAAGCCAGGCGATCGGCGGCCGCCGCGATCCGCTCGTCGGTCGCCGTGAGCGACAGCCGCACATGGTTCGGATGGAAGTCGCCGTAGAACACGCCGGGACCGGCAAGGATGCCGAGGTCGGCGAGCCTGCCGAGCGTGGTCCAGGCATCTCTTCCCTCGGTCGCCCAGACGTAGAGACCGGCCTCGCTGTGGTCGATGCCGAACCCCGCAGCCTCCAGCGCCGGCTTGAGTACCTTGCGTCGCGCACGGTACCTGACGACCTGTTCGGCGACCGCCGCGTCGTCGCCGAGGGCGACCACCATGGCCTGCTGCAGCGGTCCGGGCAGCATCAGCCCGGCGTGTTTTCGCACGGTGAGCAGCTTCGCGATCAGAGCGGGGTCGCCCGCGAGGAACGCGGCGCGGTAGCCCGCCATGTTGGACTGCTTGCTCAGCGAGTACACGGAGAGCACGCCCGTGTGGTCATCCCCCACGACATCGGGGTGCAGGATGCTCGGCACGGGCTCGTCGACCCACCGACCTTCCCACCCCAGTTCGGCGTAGCACTCGTCGTTCGCGATCACGGCCCCCAGCTGTCGTGCCCGCTCGACGGCGCGTCGCAGGAACGTCTCGTCGAGCACACGTCCGTCGGGGTTGCCGGGCGAGTTGAGCCAGATCAGGCGGGTGTCCTCCGGCCAGTCATCCGGGTCGTCCGAGGCCACGGAACGCGCCTGCACGATGGCCGCACCGATCGCGTACGTCGGGTAGGCGGCGCGAGGATGCACGACGGTGTCACCGGGCCCGAGGCCGAGCAGCACGGGAAGCAGTGCGACGAGCTCCTTCGACCCGATCGTCGGCAACACGGCCGACGTGTCGAGCCTCTGCACTCCGCGACGACGCGCGTACCAGTCGACGATCGCCTCGCGCAGCTGGGGCGTGCCTGCCGTCTGCGGGTAGGCATGGGCGTCCGTCGCCTCGGCGAGCGCCGTGCGGACCGCCTCGGGCGTCGGATCGACGGGCGATGCGATGGAGAGGTCGACGATGCCGCCGGGATGACGGCGAGCTCGTTCCGCGTACGGTGCGACGTGATCCCAGGGGTAGTCGGGAAGGTCGGGGCGGGTCACGTCGGCGGGCCTAGTGGTTCTGCGGGGGAAGCGCGGAGATCAGCGGGTGGTCCTTGGGGATCACGCCGATCTTCGCCGCACCGCCCGGCGAGCCGAGGTCGTCGAAGAACTCGACGTTCGCCCGGTAGTAGTCGCTCCACACCTCGGGCAGGTCGTCTTCGTAGTAGATGGCCTCGACCGGGCAGACCGGCTCACAGGCTCCGCAGTCCACGCACTCGTCGGGGTGGATGTACAGCGACCGCTCGCCCTCGTAGATGCAGTCGACCGGACATTCATCGACGCAGGCCCTGTCTTTGACATCCACACACGGCAAAGCGATGACGTAGGTCACGGTC
This sequence comes from Humibacter sp., assembly GCA_051952615.1. Taxonomy (GTDB): domain Bacteria; phylum Actinomycetota; class Actinomycetes; order Actinomycetales; family Microbacteriaceae; genus Humibacter. The sequence goes on along the minus strand of JBQCJQ010000693.1, from coordinate 1,549 downwards.
GACTGGCTCCTTCTCAGCTCGCGAAAGCGCCCTGTCAGTCTACGGCCCGGCGCATGGGCCAGCCGACGACCAGCAGCGCGATGACGACCGCACCGCCCAGCCACACCCAGCCGACCGTGCTGTTGGTGACCAGCACGGAGCCGCCGAAACTCTTCTGCGAGAGCACGCCGATCGCAACCAGCGCGCCGAGTCCGGCGCAGGCCGCGTACAGGCGTCCGTCGGACATCAGACGGATGCCAGCCAGAAGGCATGCGAGCGCCAGCAACGCGACGATGACACCCCACGGCACCGCGGTCGTGCCGATGGTCGCGCTGTGCACCAGAGTGCCGAGCGTGCCGAAGACGATGCCTGCGACCAGCAGCAGCACGGCGACGAGCACTCTGACCAGCATGCGCTCATCCTAGGCGCGACACACGGTGCCGACGCATGCGGTGGCTGGGCGTCTCCGACGAGATCGCCATCGCCGGTTGGCGATCGTCGTCGATCTAGGTAAGGTAAGCCTTACCGAAATTCACCCGACCCCCGAAGGCCCCACTGTGCTCGCAACCCTCGTCATCGGTCTTCGCGAAGGACTCGAGGCCGCGCTCATCGTCGGCATCATCGCGGCGTTCCTGAAGCGCAACGGGGCTTCCCTCAAGCCGATGTGGATCGGGGTGTCGGCCGCGATCGCGCTCAGCGTCGCCGTCGGGTTCGTGCTGCAGGCCATCGAGACCGGCCTCCCCCAAGCCGGCCAGGAGGCCATGGAGACGGTCATCGGCGTCGTCGCCGTGGTCTTCGTCACCACGATGATCTTCTGGATGCGGAAGAACTCGCGCGGGCTCAAGAAGGAGCTGGAGCGGGAGGCCGCCGCGGCGCTCGGAAACGGGACGACGTGGGCACTGGCAGGCATGGCGTTCCTCGCGGTGCTCAAGGAGGGGTTCGAGACCTCGGTCTTCCTGCTGGCGACGTTCCAGGCATCCACGAACGCCGGGGCGGCGGCGCTCGGTGCCGTGATCGGCATCGCGGGTGCCGTCGTGATCGGCATCGGCATCTATGCGGGCGGCATCAAGCTCAATCTCTCGAAGTTCTTCTCCATCACCGGCTACTTCCTCATCTTCGTCGCGGGCGGACTCGTTCTCAGCACCCTGCGCCACGCGCACGAGGCAGGCTGGATCTCGATCGGGCAGCAGCCCACCCTCGACCTGTCATGGCTGGCTCCGAACGGATCCATCCAGGCCGCACTGATCACGGGCGTGCTCGGCATCCCTGCCGATCCTCGGGTGATCGAGGTGCTCGGCTGGCTGCTGTTCATCGTTCCCATGCTCGTTCTCGTGGCGTGGCCATCACGATTCCGCCCGACCGGCGCCGCCGTGCCGAAGACCATGTTCGGTGTTGCGGGCGCGTTCGCAGCCGTCGCCGTCGTACTGGCGGTGGCCGTTCCGACGGGGTCCGCGTACGCAGCGCCCGCCACCGCACCTCTCGACAACGGCGGAACGGCGGCGTTCTCGCTCGACGGCAGCGCGGCGACCCTCGCCGTCACGGGTGACACGACCGCCCGCTATCGCTTCGC
>JBQCJQ010000692.1:0-3111 GCA_051952615.1 Humibacter sp. | reverse complement strand
GAGCGCCGCCGCGAGCACGGCCTCGACGCACTCACCGTCAAGCAAGCCGCGAGCGACCCTGTCACGCAGCCGGTCCGCTGCGCCGTCGGTCGAGTGCTCCTCCCGGTAGGGCCTCGGCTCGAGCGCGTCTTGATAGGCGACTGCGGCCGCCAGCAGTCGAGAGCTCCTGCTGAGCGTGGCCCCGGTGGCTCCGAGCGGATACCCGGACCCGTCGAGGCTCTCGTGATGCGCACGCGCCACCACTCGCACCGCATCGAGCGCTGGGACCCGGATGAGCACACGGTCGGTCAGGTACGGATGCATCCTGACCCGCTCCCACTCTGCGGCGGATAGCTCACCCTGCTTCGACCAGATCTGGTTGGAGACGCCCAGCCGTCCGACATCGTGAAGATGTCCGGCTCTCCTGAGCACTGTGGCGTCGTCGACGCCGATGCCTGCATGTGCTGCCGCAGCCGACGCCAGGGTGGCCACGGCGCGTGAGTGCCCGAGCATGAATGGGCACTTGAGGTCGACGAAGTCGCCGACCGCGGCGATGAGCTCGTCGAGTGCCGTCTCGGCCAGCGGGAACTCGTCGTCGGGAGCGAGCGCGAGCGCGTGGGCCCAGGTGTCGTCGCCGGGGGAAGGCCCGAGGATTCCTTGCGGGTCCGCCAGCAGAACGTCCACGATCGCGGGATCGAACTGCCCTCCTCGCCGGCTGCGTGCCATCGCGACGGCGCCGTCGAGGCCGTACGTTCGCTGATGCACCTCTGCGACGTCGGCCAGCTGAGCCACCCGCATCTCGATCGGGATCGCCTCACCCGCGGCCCCGCTCGGCAGTCCGCCACCGTCCCAACGCTCGAAGGTGAAGGCCACGGCGTTCGCAACATCCTCGCTCAAGCCGATGCGCCTGGCGAGCGTGGCCGCCGACGCGCAGTGCGAGTGGATGAGCGTGCCGAGCTGACCCTTGGCATCCCTCAGCAGCTCGGCCACCGTGCGAACGCGCGTGCCGGGAGACTCGCCGCGGGCAACGTTGCCCAGCAGGAAGCGCAGGTAAGGGAGGCCCGTCCAGTCGACGAGGTAGGCATCGCGGCGCACGGCGATGTCGTCGCCGAACCAACGCGCGTACTCGGGCGAGTCTGCGTGGCATCCGATCCACATCACGAGCGTCGAGTAGTACACGCACGCACGCTGTTCTTCGCGCAGGCCGAGCCGGTCTGCCAGCCGGCAGGCGACGACGCAGGAGCGCAGCATGTGCTCTGCGGGCTGGCCGAGTCCGAGATCGATCGCCACCGAGAGCGAGGCCAGGACCTCCACGCGCCGCGGCGGTCGCACCGGCCGGTTCCCGGCTCCCGCATGTTCGGCCTCGGCGCCCATTGCATCATTCTGCAGCGGCACGCGCGCAGACGGACCGGAGCGGGCTCCGCGGATCATCGGTCCGTTCGTCCCGGTCATCCCCTGGTGACCTGGCTGACCTGGACCCCGGTGGCCGTGGTGTGGCTCGCACCTGCCGCGCCGGGCCCTGCCGAGAACCTGAACCTGCCCGCGAAGAAGATGCCGCGTTGGGGAAGCCACAGGTCGGCCATCCGGGTCTGCTCGCGCAGCGGTGCGAGCCGACCAAGGTCGTCGTCGCCGAGCCAGGCACGGCCTCCCGTCACGCGCCATACGTGCAACGGTGCCGCTTTGAAATGCTGGTCGTTCGGCGTCGTGCCTCGCAGGCGGATGCGGCCGGACCCCAGGACGGCGCCGGCGATGGGACCCATGGGCGCCAGGACGGCGTCATGCGCCCAGGCGCTGCCGGGCATCGACCCGGCCATGCCGGTCATCATGCGGGTGGCAAGGGACGCGCCCAGCTCGAGCCGCCACCGAAGCATCCCAGGGAGAGCCACTTCGACACTGTGATCGGATGACCACTGCAGGTCGATCGCCGGAACCCGCACGGCCGACGCCGCCGCCCCGAAGTAGCGCGGGCAGCTCACCTCGGGTGCGGCGGTGGTGTAGATGGTCCATCGACCTTCGGGAACCCGGTGCCAGATGGCGCGATACGCCGGTCCGACCGAGCTGGCCACCATATGGCGCAGCGCGAGGTAATGGCCGGATTCGAACGGCACGCCCATGGCGCCGTATCCGATGAAACGTTCATCCGCGTCTTCGGTGTCGATGTAGTCGACGGCCCCTTCGGCCGCCTCCCGCGTCAGCTCCTGCGCGACCGATTGCGGTGTGTTCTGAGTCATCTGCTCAGGCTGCGCCGGCGGCGGGAGATCCGCATGAGGCATTCGCCTCAATTCCGGCGAGAGCCGAGCCCTGCTGGATCGGTGCGGCCGCACGTCCAGATCTGTTCGGATTCTGTCGCTTCCCGCCATTGCCCGACACGGTTCGCGGCCGAACGATGGTGTGAGCCGCCATCGGACGGCGGATCGTGAGAGGGCGGGGGAGACGGATGACGGCGACGAGCGGTGACGAGCGTGCGGGTTCGACTGGGCTGCGGTTGACTGGCGTGGGGTTTCTCGGCGTGGGGATCATGGGCGAGCCGATGGCGCGCAACCTCCTCGCCTCGGGGGTCGGGCTCACGGTGTGGAATCGATCGGCGCCGGCCGTCGAGCGACTCGTCGCCGAGGGTGCCACGGCGGCGGCATCGGTGCGGGAGCTGTTCGCGACGAGCGACGTCGTGATGATGATGCTCTCGACCGAGCAGGTGATCGACGAGACCCTGCTGCGCGGAACCGACGACTTCGATGAGCTGCTCGCCGGCACGACCCTGGTGCATCTCGGCACCACGTCGCCCGAGTACTCGCGCGGGTTGGAACGCAGCGTTCTCGCGGCGGGAGGCCGCTACGTCGAGGCGCCCGTCTCCGGCTCAAGGGAGCCCGCCAGGCGACGCGAGCTGATCGGCATGCTCGCCGGAAGCCCGGATGTCGTTGACGACGTTCGTCCGATCGTCGACCTGCTCTGTGCATCCACTACGGTCTGCGGCGAGGTGCCCGCGGCGCTCACGATGAAGATCGCGGTGAACGTGTTCCTCATCACGACGGTCACGGGTCTGGCGGAGACCTTCGCGTTCGCGCGGTCCGCCGGACTCGACGTCGAGCAGCTGCGGGGCATCCTCGACGGAGGTCAGATGTCGTCGCCGATCTC
>JBQCJQ010000691.1:0-5768 GCA_051952615.1 Humibacter sp. | reverse complement strand
TTTTTTCGGGATGGTTTTTTATTCATTTTTTTTTTATCACCAGTGGGGGTTTTTTTGGTTCCTTTGGGTGGGGGGGGGGCCGTTGTGTTTGCGGGCGGGGGGGGCAAAGCGGGGGTAGGCCCCCCGCGGCTTCCTGTCCGGCGCAAATTACGTCGCCACGTTTTCTGATTCACGCTCACTTTCACCGGCACTTCGCTAATGCTCTGCATTTGCACGCGCTTTTCGATGTGTTCACCATCGACTTCGATGCGGACAAAGTGTGGACTTCGATTCAGCAGAGGGATATGTTGGCGGCGTGAACGGTCGTCGATGGCTGTTTCGTTCAATAGTCACGGCGGTCGCCGTGGCCATCACTGCATTCGGCGTCGTCGCCACAGGCCAGGCCGCTTCGGCGGCCGTACCAGACCCGCTCCCCGGCAACGCGGTGGTCTCGCTCTCGGTAGGCGATGTGCGTACGGGGTCGGTCTCGATCGGCCCGTTGACCGGTGCGGTCTTCGGCTTCTTCACCACGAATCCGTCCGACTCCGTGAACGCGGAGGGCTTCGTGACGGCGCCTCCGGCGTTCACGTGCATGTCGGATGCGGTCGGTGACTGCTCGGCCCAGATTCCGATCGGCAACGCCGCAGGTCAGGTCGCGCAGAATGGGCGGCTGTGGGCGGCGCCGATCAGCGCGCCGGCGGGATACTTCGCCAATCCTCAATTGCAGACCGCTCCGCTCACCGGCGGCGTGCAGGCCAACCTTCCCGTCGTCTTCCAGACGCCACCCTTGGTCGCCGGGCAGACCTATCGCTCCGGGTCGACGTGGATGACGGACCCCGGGCTTCAGACCACGCCGCAGAACTCCACCGCGGAGTTCACCCGGCGCACCGCCTCCGACGGCACTTTCGTGCTCTCGCACCCGAATCCCGCACTTCCCGACCAGTGCGGACTCAATGTCGCCCTCGTCGTCGACCTGTCCAGTTCGATGACCGCCGCGTCCATCACCCAGCTTCGTACCGCGATGGACGCGTTCGTCACCGCCCTGCGCGGCACCCCGTCGCAAGCAGCCCTCGTCACCTTCGGCACCGACTCGCCGGCGAACGGCTTCACCACGTCGGGATTGCAGTCCGTGGCGACCAACTCCGACGCATCGGCGTTCCAATCCCGGTATTCGAACTGGACGACCACGCCGACCAACTACACCAACTGGGATCGCGGCTTCGCAGCAACGGCGTCTCTCAACAATGCAGACACGAGCGCATCCGACCACATCAACCTCGCCGTGTTCCTCACCGACGGCAACCCGACCGTCTACGGCCCCAGCCCGTTGGGAACGAACAACCAGCTCGTCGACCGCAACAGCGGCTACACCCGGTTCCGCGAGATCAGCAACGGCATGGCGTCCGCCAACCTCGTCAAGAGCCAGTCGACGCGAGTGCTCGCGGTCGGCGTCGGTGCAGGGGTGACCAGCGTCGGCGCGGGCTACAACCTGCGGTCGATCTCCGGTCCCACCGCATACAACGGCACCAACATCGACACCGCGGACTACATGCAGACGACGGACTACGGGGCGGTCTCCACGGCGCTGCGCAACCTCGTGCTGTCGGCATGCGCTCCATCGATCTCGGTCGTCAAGCGGATCGTGCCGTTCGACTGGGATCCGAACGGCGGCACATCCATCGACAGCGTCGCGTACACCCCGCCGACCCCGTGGGCCTTTACGGCGTCCACCGCGACCTCCGGCGCCAGCGTGAGCGGCACCGGCACTCAGCTCACCGATCTCGCGACCGGCGCGACCGCCTTCGACGTGACGGTGCCCGACGGCGGTTCTGCCGACTTCTCGGTGGCCGAGACGAATCAGGATGATCCGGCGACGGGTGATCCATATACACCCCTGCCCCAGTACACCTCGTGCGTCAACAAGTCGACCGGAGTGGACCAGCCGGTGACGGTCACCCCGGGCGGGAGCGACACCGACTTCAGCATCCCCGTCGGGTTCCAAGATGTCGTGTCGTGCGTGGTCTACAACAGAGCGACCGACGCGACCCGTGCCTCCGTACTCGTACACAAACGCTGGAAGGTGCAGACTGCGAGCGGCACGACGGGCTACCTCAACGGCGATCAGCCGCCCGAGCTCGAGGCGGATCTGGCGTTGAGCGAGCCGGGGTCGCCCACGCCGCTGACGTCGCAACCGTGGGGCATCCCGCGCGGCGGTTTCAGCGTGACGAGTGACGTGTCGGTCGGCATCGGCGAGACGTTCAACAATGCGCGAATTCCCGGCTGCACTCTGACCTCCGCGACCATCGCACCGGGCAACCTCTCCGCCGACGCGGCCGACACCGGCACCGCGCTCGTGGATGGCGCGACGACCGAGCCGCTGGCGCAGGGCACCAACGAGTGGACTCTGACCAACACGGTCAACTGCGTCAGCAGCCTCACCCTCTTGAAGGATGTCGCAAGCGGCACCGCCTCGCCCGACAACTGGGTGCTCACCGCCCACGGGCCGGGCGGAGCCCTCGTCGGGCCCAGCGGTGTCTCCGGAACCGGTGCGGCAACGGCGGAGGTCTCGCCCGACGAGATCTACCAACTTGGCGAATCCGTCAACCCTGGCGTGCCGAACTCCGTCGCGGCGACCCAGTACTACGCACAGACCGACCTGCGCACGAGACCGCTGCAGTTCCCGCTGTCGAGCGGCTCCTGGTTCTGCGAGGTCACCGGCACCGCGGCGCCTCGCATGCTCTCCAGCCTCGGCATCGAGGGGGCCGTCACGGTACCGCTCGGTCAGTCCGTCTCGTGCACGGCCGAGAACAACATCTCGACGATCACCATCATCAAGCAGGTGAACGGCGGCACCGCACAGCCGAGCGACTTCATCTTCCACCTGGAGCCGGTCGATCGTGTCGGGGTCGACGTGTCCGGGATCGACGTGCAGGCAGGGCCGCCACCGGACGGCAACACCGCCGTGCTCAGCCCGCTTCGCGACTATCTGATCACCGAGCTCAGCGGGCCGAGCGGGTACCAGCTCACGAACCTGACCTGCACCTCCGGGGACATCACCTTCACCAACAACATCGTCTCCGCTCAGCCTGGCGGCTCGATCACCTGCACGGCGACCAACACCTTCAGTGAGTGGACCGCCACGAAGTCGAGCGACCCTGCGTCGGGCAGCGTCGTGCAGCCCGGGTCGATCGTGACCTACACGGTGACGGCGACGCTGTTGAACGGAGTCGCGACCAGTGGCGTCTCGATCACGGATGACCTGGCAGGGGTGCTGAACCACGCGACGTTCGTGAACGGCAGCATCCACACCCAAGCCGGCACCGCCACGTTGAGCGGCACGACCCTCACGTGGGACATCCCGTCGCTCGAACGCACCGTCACGCTCACGTATCAGGTGCGCATCGATGACAACGCGTGGAGCACGAGCTTCCGCAACTCGCTGACGACCCTCGACAGCACGGGAGGGGACCCGGCCGAGCCCTGCCCGCCGACCGCCCCCGACTGCCGCACGACCGTGGTGACCACCCCCGAGCAGCCTCCCGCACCGCCTGTGGCTCCAGGCGGAGGACAGGGAGGAGGGGCAGGCAACGCCGTCGCGCCCGTGGCCCCCAACCTGCCGGACACCGGAACGGACATCGTGGGTGGAGTGGCGGCCGCGGCGGTGGCTCTGGCGGCCGGTCTGCTTCTCGTCGGGATGGCGATTCGCCGCCGCCGGCGCCATGGCTGAACCATGGCAAAGCCTGAGCTTGTCCTGAGTATTGAGCGTCCGCGCGTTTAAGTAGCGCAACCCGGAGTCTCTCTAAGTGGCTGGTGTACCAACCCGGCCAGGGGGAGGGACCGCTACGTGGCCCAGGTTGCATTCACTCGTTCGTTCACCGTGTCAGGATTCCGATCGCCGGATGACCTCGAATGTGCGCTCGTCGGCGAGCTCACCCGGCTCGAGCCTGACGCCGCCATCCTCGAGACACACCTGAAGATCGGGGCGAACGATCGTGAGCCATCCGCGCTGGACTACGAGGTGTTCATCCACGCGGCGTCCCGCGACTTCATGTCGGCGCTCCAGGCTGCCGCCAATGTCGCGGACGCCCTCACGACGACGGCACGGCAACTGGTCAGCGGAGACGCCACGGCCACGATCAGCAGTCCGGGAACCGCGGCGGTGCGAACCGAGCTACTCGAGGTGCGTCGCTGACGACGTGCGCACCAGCGCGCCCGCGCCGACGGCCACGTACAGCGCTGCCGCGACGATGAATCCGAGCGACATGACGAACGACAGCCAGCCGCTCCCGGTGAACATCGTGCCGACGCCGACGAGGAACGTGAGGATGATCACGATGAACGCCCACAGCGCGCTGCCCTGACCGACACCGGTGCGCCGAGCGCTCATCCACACCCGCACGGACACGACGATGACCCCGATGCCCACGAGCGCGTGCAGCCCGAGCAGGATGCCGGCGACAACGGCAGCGGCGCCGGAGTTCTCTTCGGGGCTCCCGACCAGGTTGGCCCCCATGCCGAGCAGGAACTGGAGCGCGAGCGCGCTGAGGGCTTCGCGGGATCGGCGGACCAGGACATCGGGGGAACTCGTTGGCGTGGACATCGGCGCTTCCTTTCCTCGGTGGATCGGGTCGTTCACGCGCCATTCTGTTCCCGCAGCGTCGATCTGTCATGGGTCGGCGGGAGTACCTGCGCGTACTCTCCGCGGAGTAGGGCGTGCCCAGCCGGGAAAGCTCAGCTCGGTCCCTACCTCTCGACGCACCGCCGGGAGGTGGGTACGGTGAGTCGCATGCGCAGTGACGCTACGTCGGAGTCGCCGCTGACCTGGCTCGCCAAGGCCATCGACGAGTTGCTGCCGGCCCACCTCGCGATTCTCGAAGCCGAGCTCAGCCGCTTGGAAGACGCATCGACGAGGCGGCAGACGAGCGCCGGGACTCGATCCAATCTTCTGATCGGCGCAAGTGCCGTCTTGGGCGGTACGGCGCTCATCGTCGTTCCGGGCGTGACGTGGCTGTCCTCGCTGAGTCTCGCGCTCTATCTCGCTGCCGCACTGATCGGCCTGTGGTCCTTTCGCTCCAGGATGGGCCGGGAACCGAACCTGCCGGTATTGATCACCGAGTACTCGTCCTTCAAATCGGTCTCGATGCGGCGCGCGCTCTTGCTCAGCAGGCTCGAGGCGCACGAGGTGGCCGTCAGCCAGCTGAACTCCCGCCATCGATGGATTGTGACGGGATTCCTTGTTCTGGCTTTGGCCTTCGTGAGTTCGGGTGTCGCGACCGCGGTGAACGCGGTGAACCCGCCGGCCCATAGCCCGACGGAAATCCGCATCGTGAAATGAAGGGATGCTGACCATGCCCGACGACGAAGACGAGTCCCGTCCGGAAAAGACGGCACAAGTGGTGCTCCGGAACGTCACGAGTGAACTGACCGCCCCAGACGTTGCGGAGGACACAGACATCGCGGAGGGCTCCGCGGGGAAGCAGTCGCCTACGAAGTAGTCAGCGACCTAGTCGCCGAGGTAGGCGATCGCCTCGATGGAGATCAGGATGCCGGCGGGGAGCTGCACGTTCGCAGGCGCCGACCGGGCCGGCGCCGGATCGGGCATGTGCCGGGCGTACACCTCGTTGATCATCCCGAAATCGGCAACATCGCTGTAGAAGATGGTGGTCTTCACGAGGTCGGCCATCGTCGCGCCCGCGCCGGCGAGAATCGCGGCGAGGTTGCGCAGGGCTTGTTCCGTCTGGGCGGCGATGCCGTCGGCGAGGATGCCGGTCTCGGGGTCGATCCCGACG
>JBQCJQ010000690.1:0-6911 GCA_051952615.1 Humibacter sp. | reverse complement strand
TACCCCGCCGCCAGGAGTGCTGCTGCGGTGGTCTCGCCGACGGCCGCGACGCGCGTGTGCAGAGGGATGCGCGCCTGGTGAGCCGACAGCACGTCGACGGTGGTGGCGCTCGTGATCGTGACCCAGTCGAACTCACCGGCGGCGAGTGCGGTCAACGCCTCCTCGAGGGCGTGCTCGTCGGCGGTCGGTGCGAAGTTGATCATCGGCGCGACGACGGGGATGCCGCCGTGTCCGCGGATGTCCGCCGCGACCGAGTCGCCCCACGGGCCTCCACGCGGCACCAGCACGCGCCACCCGGCGAGGGGTTTCGGACCCTGGGTCGGAATCGGGCCGGTCGTCATCGGGATGCACCCCCGAGCGGCGCCAGCTGTGCGGCACCGGCGGCGAGGAGCTCCTCGACGACGCGCTGCGAGGCATCCTCCGCGGCCTCCAGCAGCGCCGACTGCCCGTTCCCCTCGAGGCTCGCCGCGTGCGAGGAGGTCAGCTTCTGCGTGCCGTCGAGGCTGTAGACCGTCGCGGTCACGAACAGCAGGCCGTCTTCGACCAGGGCCGTTGCGCCGAGTGGCGCTGCGCATCCGGCTTCGAGCCCGGCGAGCACGCCACGCTCGGCGACCACGCTCGCGCGCGTCGTCACGTGGTTGATGGAGGTGAGCGCCTTGGCGATGGCTCGGCCGTCCGGCGAGTTGTCCTTGTCCCTTCGCGTCTCGAGCGCGAGGGCTCCCTGACCGGGGGCGGTCGGCCAGTCGGTCAGCTCGAAGTGCTGGGTCGCGGCATCCGCGCGGCCCAGTCGGCCGAGGCCGGCGGCAGCGAGCAGAATGGCGTCGAGACGGCGGTCGTCGTCGATCGGCTGGTCATCCGTCGCGAAAACCCTGCTGAGGCGGGTGTCGATGTTGCCGCGGATGTCGACGACCTCGACGTCCGGCCGTGCCGCCATCAGCTGCGCGATGCGCCGAGGCGACCCGGTGCCGACCTTCGCGCCGGCGGGAAGAGTGTCGAGCGTGAGGTCGTCGCGAGCGCAGAGCACGTCGCGGGCATCCGCTCGTCTGGGCACAGCCGCGAGCACGATGTCGGGATGCGGCGCGGTCGGCAGGTCCTTGAGGGAGTGCACGGCAAGGTCGATCTCGTCGTTCAGCAGGGCGTCGCGCAATGCTCCCGTGAACGCGCCCGTCCCGCCCAGCCGTGACACCGGCTCCGTGGCCGTGTCCCCGTGGGTCGTGATGGTGACGAGCTCGATCTCGAGCCCCGACGCCTTCGCCAGCGAGTCGGCGACCTGACGTGTCTGCGCCAGCGCGAGTGCGCTGCCGCGAGTGCCGACCCGCAGAACCGTCATCGGGTCTCGACCCCTTTCGCGCCGGCGGCGACAGGCTGCGCGGCATGGCGTGCGGCGCCGACCGGCTCGTGGTCGGGCCACGGGCCGAGATCGGTCAGATGCGGCCGCTCATCGGGTTCGACGTCGTTCAACCGCTCCTCGATGAGGTCGACGAGTCCGGAGACGAAGGCCGGATGCGTGCCTGCGGTCGGCACACGCACGGCCCGCAGGCCGTTCTCGGCCGCGGTGGTGAGCGCCTCGTTGTCGAGATCCCACACCACTTCCATGTGATCGCTGACGAAACCGAACGGCACGATGATCACTGCGCCAACCTCCGGTGCACCGGCCGCGAGGTCGACGATCGCGTCGTTGATGTCCGGCTCGAGCCAGGGCGTGCGCGGGTCACCGGAGCGCGACTGGTACACGAGCGACCACGGGATGCCCGCCGCCGCCCGCTCGGAGATGACATGAGCAACGGCGCAGTGCTGGGCGACGTAGGCGCCACCCGTGCCGAACTGCGGTCCGGACGCCTCGGCGGCCGCGGACGGGATCGAGTGCGTCACGAACAGCAGATGGATGTCGTCGCGCTCGACGGCGTCGCCTGCACCCTCGCTCGAGTCGGAGGTGAGTTCGGCGATCGCCGCTTCGACGCCCTCGATGAGCGGAGTGACGAATCCGGGGTGATCGAAGTACTCGCGGATGCGGTCGATGGTCACGACCTCAGCGAGGCCGGTGTCGGCGAGTGCCTTCTCGAAGTCTTCGCGATACTGCCCGACGCCCGAGTACGACGTGTACGCGCTGGTGACCAGGGCGAGCAGCCGGTCGTTCCCGGCCTCGTGGGCATTGCGCACGGCATCCGCGAAGTACGGGTCCCAGTTGCGGTTGCCCCAGTAGATCGGAAGGTGGATGTCGCGCCGAGCGAGCTCCGCCTCGAGTGCCGCCTTGAGCTGCCGGTTCTGCTCGTTGATCGGGCTCACTCCGCCGTGCGCGCGGTAGTGGTGAGCGACCTCTTCGAGTCGTTCGTCGGGGATGCCCCGCCCTCGCGTCACGGTGCGCAGGAACGGGATGACGTCGTCCTGACCCTCTGGACCGCCGAAGCTGGAGAGCAGGATCGCGTCGTAATTCGTCATTGCAAGACCTCAGGAATGTCTGTCACAGGAATACGCCGACCCGTGAAGAAGGGAACCTCCTCGCGCACGTGCCTGCGGGCATCCGTGGCGCGAAGGTCTCGCATCATGTCGACGAGATCGACGAGCTGATCTGACTCCATCGGCAGAAGCCACTCGTAGTCGCCGAGTGCGAAGGCGGCGACCGTGTTGGCCAACACCGAGCGGAACGCTGCACCCTTGCGACCGTGGTCTGCGAGCATGCGGCTTCGCTCGGCGTCGGGGAGAAGATACCACTCGTAGCTGCGCACGAAGGGGTACACGGTGAGCCACTCCCGCGGCCCGATGCCGCGCAGGAAGGCGGGGACGTGCGCCTTGTTGAACTCGGCAGCCCTGTGGACGCCCATGGCGTTCCAGGTGGGAAGCAGGTCGCGCAGCAGGGCCGTGCGCCTCAGTCGGCGCAAGCCGGCCTGCAGGTCCTCGGCGACGGGGCCGTGCACCCAGACCATGATGTCGGCGTCGGCCTTCAGCCCCGAGACGTCGTAGAACCCGCGCACGGTGACGCCGGATGCCTCGACCTCCTCGACTGCCGCGGCCAGCTCTGCAACGGCACGAGCCGTGGCAGCTGCGTCGGGCGCTGCGGCATCCCCGCTCGCCCGCACAGGGTTCTGGGGGTCGCGACGCCACACGGCCCACAGCGTGAAGCCGTCGGGCTGAGGTGTCGAGTCGTCTGCTGCTGTGTGGGGGGCGGGGGATTCGGATGCCGCGTCGGCGGCCGCCGGGTGTGTCATGCCATCCAGTCTCCCCCGTTGCGCCCTGTCGGGCAAAAGGAGGACAAAGCGTGCCATCCACACCGCGAGATGTGCCAGTGCGAAGGATGTACACCCGCCGTACATCCGTCTACCCCTTGCCCGACAGTCAATTTGAACGCAGGCTGGACAAATCGGACGAAAACTCTGGGATGAACCGAATAAAAGCCGACCTCGTGGTGTTGATAGATACAAATGTCTGAATCGTTGAAGAACTCCAGCCGTGTCGCGGAGCAGACCTCCACGAACACGACCCCCCGTCGCAAGCGCCCGAGCCGTGCGAAGGCACGGCCCATCATGGATGCCCGCGCGAAGGTGATCTCTGCGTTCCCGTGGGCGCAGAACCTCTCCTACGCCGAGCAGCAGCAGTTTGCGGACGAACTCGCCCACCACCCGAGGGACCTGCCTAACGGGCAGCTCGAGGCGCTCATCCTCTCGTGGAAGCAGCGCTCTCGTCGCGTCGCGTAGGCCGGCGTTCCAGCCAGGTGTTTGCTGCCTGCTGGGTTGACCGCGATCTAGGTCACCTGGAGCGCGCGACCCGCACGATCAGCCACACGGCGCCCGCGATCGCAGCCGCGACCCCGATGCCGACGGCCGCGAGCCCTAGAGGGTTCTCCTCGGTGGCGATGCGGATGCGCTTGGACACGTTGAACTTGTCCTGGATCGCGTCGAGGGTCGCTACGAGGTCCGCTCGGGCCGCGCGGACGGCTGCTTCCGGATCCTGATCCGGATCCGGGACGCCAACGGCTTCAGTGGTCATAGTCGCCCAGCCCCTTCACCGCGTTCACGTCTTGTTTGATGCTCTCGATGGTCTCGGTCGGCGCGGGCGGCATGCCCCGCCTGAAGACCAGCACACCGATCAGCCCGGCGATCGCCGCGAGGATCAGCAGGCCCGCCGCCACGATCAGCGCCGCCGCCCAGGCGGGCAACGCGACCGCGATGCCGAGAACTGCCGCCGCGACGAGCGTTCCGAACATGAAGAACAGCAGAAAACCGGCGACCAGGAACAGCCCTACGCCTGTGCCGACATTGATCGCCTTGCGGATGAGCTCGGCCTTGAGCTGCGCCAGCTCGGCCTTGAGCAGCGCGACCACCAGGCCGGGCAACTCCCGCAGCAGCTGGATGAGCGAGCGTCTGTCGCGCGGCTGCGTGCCCCCTGACATCAGGACGCCTGCCCGCCAGACCCGGCCGAGCCGCTCGACGAACCGTCCGACGTGGATGACGAAGCCGATGACTCGCTTGTTGGGGCGTTACTGCCCGACCTGGAGACGGCGCGCTTGACGCTTTCCGTCACCACTGCCCCGAGGTCGCTGATGCGGTCGGACGCGAAGTCCTGAACGGTCTGCCTCTGCTTCTGCACGCTGGGCGATTCCCAGAAGCTCCTCGCGACCGACTTGATCTGCTCGTACCTGCGTCGTCCGGCGCGAGTGCCGAGAACGTACCCGACCCCCAGTCCGACGACGAAGAGAACCTTGCCTCTCATGGTGTCCCCCGCCCCTCGCTGCGTTCAGTCTTCGGTCAGCATCTTCCAGCGTAGTGCTCGAACGCGTTCGGCTGTCTTGCGGGCATCCGGCACCACGGAAGCCAGCCCTGTGCCGGTGATCCACGATCCGGTGACCTCGAGTCCTTCCACCTTCTCGACGGCCTCGAGCACCGAGTCGATGCGTTCCCGCTCCCCAGCCGCCGCAACGGGAAGAGCGTTCGTCCACCGCACCACGTCCGATGCGACGACACTAGATTCCGCAATCGGAATATTCAAGAGGGTGGACGCATCGGCCACTGCCTTTGCACGGATTTCCTCGGCGCGCAAGCCCCTCAGCGGGCTCGGCGAACCGGCCCTGCCGTATGACAGCCGCAACACGTGCCTGCCAGCCGGAAGCTGCTCGGCGACCCACGGCCACTTCGCCGTGACATGCGTCATGGCCTTGGCTGCAACCGTGGTGGCCGGGACCGTTTCGGCGACGAGCAGACCCGTGCCCCTCGGCGCCGCATCGAGCCGGTCGTCGTCCACGACCAACGTCACGATGTCAACGGTCGACGCCGCGGGCCATTCGAGGTCGGCGAAGGATGAAAGCGACTCGGATGCCTGCGCCATCAGCCGCAGAGCCGCGTCGGCTGGAACCGCGATCAGCACGACATCCGCATCGAGTACGCCGCCGTCGGAGAGCCGCACCTTCCAGCGCCCCGGCTGCGGCGGTGTGTGACCGGCGTCACCGGTTACGGCCTCACCGAACATCGAGTCGATCGAGGAGGCGATCCGGTCCTCGAGGCCCTGGCCGTCGTCCTCAGCGGGTTCCGCGTCGGGTGCGTCCGCTGGACGTACCGCCACCACGGTCACCCCCGTACGCATCACGGCGCCGCGAGCGACGGCATCCTCGGCGAGCGCATCGATCAGCCTGGCCATGCCACCGCGGATGCCGCCGACGGCCGAGCCCGCCTTCGATGCTCCCCGAAGGGTCGAGACCGCGCCCGAGAGCGAACCCGCTCTCGTCATCGCCTCATTCAGCCCCGGCGCTGCCACTGCGACGTCGATGTCGTACGGCGACGCCGAGTACACCCCTGTCGTCACGGGCGCGACGAGGTTGTCGACCACGGCACGTCCCATGCGTCGTTGCACCAGTCGCCCGAGATTGCGCTCCTTGCCGATCTTCATCGGCGGAAACAGCCGGTCGTAATACGCACGCACGGCGGCCCTCCAGCCGATCGCCGCGATCACGTCCTCGGCGAGCGGAGAACTCGGAATGCCGAGGATCCCGGCCTTCGGCGTCGGCACCGCTCCACCGGGCAGCTGCAGCCAGGCACCGGCGGCGAGGGGTTCGACGACCTCGTCGGCGAGGCCCAGTTCGTCGAGCAGCTCCGCGACGTGGCCTCCGCGGGTGGCGAAACTCTCCGCTCCGGCATCCAGTCGGATTCCCGCCAGCTCGTGCCGCGCGACGCTGCCGCCCAGCTCGGAGCGACCCTCGACCACGGTGACCTCGAACCCGGGGCGCGCGACCTCACGCGCCGCGACCAGCCCCGCAGCGCCGCCGCCGACCACGACGACCCGCGTCGGGTTCTCGAGGACGGAACGGGCGAAGTCCTCCGCCGAATCGCTCATGCCGCCAGCCCGTGAACGAGCTCGACGATGCGGGTGAGCACGGTCGGATCCGTCTCGGGAGGCACCCCGTGTCCGAGGTTGAGCACGTGCGAGGGCGCGCTGCGGCCACGCTCCACGACGTCGCGCACGTGGGCCTCGATGATCGGCCACGGGGCATCCAGCAGCGCAGGGTCGATGTTGCCCTGCAGCGGCACGATGTTGCCGAGTCGCCTGCTCGCCTCGTCGAGCGGCACACGGTAGTCGACGCCGACCACGTCTGTTCCGATGTCGTGCATGGCCCTCAGCAGCTCGCTGGTGCCGACGCCGAAGTGAACGATGGGCACGTTGCGCTCGACCGGAGTCGACGACACGGGATCGGATGCCCGCTCCGGGTCGGGGAAGGCGAGGTCGCGCACGTGAGAGAGGGCTCGCGCCGATGCAGGGGCGACGTGCCGCGTGTAGTCGTCGAGCGAGAGCGCCCCTGCCCAGGAGTCGAACAGCTGCGCCGCGCTTGCGCCGGCGAGCACCTGAGCACGCAGGAAGGTGCCCGTGATGTCGGCGGCCCAGGTCATCAGGGCGTGCCAGGCATCCGGATCGGCGTGCATCAGAGT
>JBQCJQ010000689.1:0-3288 GCA_051952615.1 Humibacter sp. | reverse complement strand
TACCCGATGTCCGACGCGATCTTTCTGCATAGGCGATATTGTGCCATCCGGCCGACGGCCAGATCGCAGGCCATTTATCCGTCGAAGCGCGCGCGTGCACCTTCGATGTCGTCGGCATGGTCCGCGGCCCATTCGACGAAGGCACCCACTGCGGAGATGAAGCTGTCTCCGACGGGTGTGAGCTGATATTCCACTCGTGGTGGCATCTCCGCGTACGCGATCCTCTCGACGAGGCCGTCTCGTTCCAGGCCGCGAAGCGTGCGCGTCAGCATGCGATGCGAGATGCCCGACACGGACTCGAGAACCGCCGTGAAGCGGACCGGTCCGTGAGCAAGGATCTCGATCACCGCCATCGACCACTTGTCTCCGGCCCGCTCGAACAGGTCGCGAACAAGCGCATGCGTGTGCTCGGTGCAGTCGCGCTCGACCTTTCGCGGCTCACGAGTCGTCAACGGTGTCTCCCGCAGCATGACGAAAAAGTTCCCTTCGTGTGGCCTAGGCACTTCAAAGTGCGGATGGCCGGGCCGGACTATTCGGCATCCGCGTGTGTTTCCTCCTAGGCACAACCACCGTCGGCACGTATTCGTTCCTCGTGTCGACGAGCGGCGTCATAGGAACAGGAAGCGACAGACATATGACCAAGATCGGAATCATCCTCGGGTCGACCCGTCCGGGTCGCAACGGCAAGGCCGTTGCGGACTGGGTCTTCGAGAACGCAGCGCAACGCACAGATGCGGAGTTCGAGCTCATCGACCTGCTCGACTACCCACTCCCCCACCTCGACGAGCCCGCACCTCCGTCGATGCAGCAATACCAGGGCGAGCACACGAAACGTTGGTCAGACAAGATCGCCTCGTTCGACGGGTTCGTGATCGTAACCCCGGAGTACAACCACTCCACCTCCGCGGTGCTGAAGAACGCGATCGACTACCTCTACATGGAGTGGAACAACAAGGCGGTCGGCTTCGTCTCCTACGGCGGTGTCGGTGGCGCACGAGCGGTGGAGCACCTGCGTCTGGTCGCCGGCGAACTGCAGATGGCCGACGTTCGCGCTCAGGTCACCCTTTCCCTGATCACGGAGTTCGAGAACTTCACCACTTTCAGACCTGGTGCGTACCAGCTTCCTGCACTGACCACGATGCTCGACCAGGTGGTGACGTGGTCGACCGCACTGGCGCCGCTCCGTGAAGCAGCCTTGGTGAGCTGAGGGGTTTACACGAAGTGGACAGAGTGTTTTTCGTTACCGGGTCTTCGCGGGGGCTTGGTCGTCAGATCGTCGAAGCGGCCTTGGCTGCCGGATACCGGGTGGCCGCGACTGCGCGCAACCCCCGGTCGCTGGATGACCTTGTTGCACGGTACGGCGAGCAGGTCACGGCGATCGCGCTCGACGTCACCGATCCGGTCGCAGCTCAGGCGGCGATAGATGCCGCGGTGGAAGCGTTCGGTCGCATCGACGTCGTGGTCAACAATGCGGGCCAGGGAGACCGCGTCGCGTTGGAGGACACCTCGATCGACACGTTCCGGCGGCAGGTCGAGACGAACTTCCTCGGCACGGTGTATGTGACGAAGGCGGCTTTGCCGGTGCTTCGTCGCCAAGGCGTCGGTCGCATCATTCAGATCTCGTCGCTCGGAGGCCGCATCGGAAGCCCAGGGATGACGGCATACCAGTCTGCGAAGTGGGCGGTGGGCGGGTTCAGCGAAGCCCTTGCCGCCGAGGTCGCACCGCTGGGGATCAAGGTGACCGTGATCGAGCCGGGAGGCATGCGCACCGACTGGGCCGGCGCCTCGATGGACACGCCACCGGTCAGCGCCCCGTATCAGCAGACCGTCGGAGTATCGGCGGCCGCGATGGCCGGGTTCGAGAAGACCGCCAACAGCGACCCCGCGAAAGTCGCTCGACTCGTCCTACGCGTCGCCGACCTCGACAACCCACCGCTACGACTGCTCGCCGGAAGTGACGCGTACACGTACGGACGCGAAGTGTGGGCCAAACGGATCGAGAACGACGCCGCGTGGGAATCCCTCAGCCGCAGTGTCGACGCCGACGACAGCGGCGACATCTGGGAGCAACAACGCGGCGCAAGCCTCCCCGACCCGACGACCTAGCCGATCCGCATCAGGACAGCGTGGACACATAACGGGTGACTGCCGCGCTGGTCGTCGATGCATCATCGGTCGCCAGCAGGTGCAGCAACGCACCACGCAGCACGGCAAGAGCCAGCACGCGCTCGGCAGATCCGGCAGCTGCGGCGCGCAGGTCTACTGGCTGCTCGTTCTCGAGGACGAGCAGCCAGTCTCGTACGGTATCCGCGGCGAAGCCGGCCCACGGGCCGGTCGGGTCGACAAGCGAGCGCGTGTACGACTCCGCCCAGAGGCGAAGCAAGGCACGGTGCTCAGGGGCGGCGAGCCACGTCCACGTTCGCTCGACCGCCTCCGCCAGGCCGATCGGTCGCCTTTCGTGCTGCATGTCGTTCAGAAGCGTCAACTCCTCTTCGCGTGCTCGCTCGAGAAGCGCACGGATGAGGCCGTCCTTGCTCCCGAAGAGAAAGATGAGCACCCGCGGGCTGGACCCGATCGCCGCAGCCAGAGGGCGAAGCGAGAGATCGGTGAAGCCGTGGGTCAGCACGTACTGGTACGAGGCCTCAAGAAGCTCGACTCTCCGCGCCGAGGGAGGTTCGGCGTCTCGTGGCGCCTCGTTCCTCATTTCCGTCATCGCAGATCCAGCAGCCAATTCTGGCCCACCAGTTCGCGCCCGAAGCTGTGGTGGTGGTCTTCGTCAACGAGTTGGAACCCGGCAGCCTGGTAGATGTGCCGGGCTGAGGCGAGCACGTCGTTGGTCCAGAGCGTCATACGCCGATACCCGGCGTCGCGCGCGAATTCAATGCAGGTGCTGACGAGTCGGGACCCGATCCGGTGTCCGCGAGCCCTGGGATGGACGAGCAGGATGCGCAGCTTCGCGGTCTCCTCGCCTGCGTTGACGCAGAAGACGCAGCCGGCGCGCCGCCCGTTCAGCTCGGCGATCCACGCTCGTTCACGAGACGCATCGTGACTGTCGGCATAGTCACCGACGATCTTCGCGACCAGCTCCTCGAAGGTGAAGTCCCAGCCGAATTCCTCGGCGTAGACCTCGCCGTGGGCCATCACGACCCATCCCAGGTCACCTGGCATCCCGAGGGGCCGAATCGATACGCGCTCATCGCTCGAGTCTTGTGCGACGTTGTGGTCGGCCATGCGTCCTCCATCTACTGAAACACTCGTTTCAGTAGATTACACACTGCCTTCCGTTGC
>JBQCJQ010000688.1:0-2534 GCA_051952615.1 Humibacter sp. | reverse complement strand
GATCGGAGGCCGCGCTCGAGGTGCCACTGGGTATACGCGGCGACGATGCCGCTCGCTTTGGACCGAGTGGGCTCGTCGGCCGCCTCGGCGCTCGCCCAATCGCCGGTGAGCAGCGCGGCGAGCAACTCGATCACCTCGCGCCCGACCCGGGGTGCCCCGGTGGGGGCACAATCCCCGCACACGACGCCACCGAGCTGCACGACGACGGCCGTGTGCTCGCCGGCCGCGCCGCAGCGGGAGCAGGTGTCGAAGCTGGGCGCCCAGCCGGCGAGCGAGAGCGCACGCAACAGATAGGAGTCGAGGGTGAGGGATGCCTCGTGCTCGCCACGCGACAACGATCGGAGAGCACCGATCAGCAGGAGGTACTGCTGCGGCGAACCCTCGGCCTCGGTGAGGCGGTCCGCCGTCTCGACCATCGCGTTCGCCGAGGTGTAGCTGGAGTAGTTCCCCGCGATGTCCGCACCGTACGCACCGAGGGACTCCGCCTGCGTGACGATGTCGAGGCTACGTCCCTCGAAGAGCTGCACGTCGGCCACCATGAACGGCTCGAGACGCGCGCCGAACTTCGACGCCGTGCGCCGCACGCCCTTGGCGACGGCACGGACCTTGCCGTGTCCCCTGGTGAGCAGCGTGACGATCCGGTCGGCCTCGCCCAGCTTGTGGGTACGCAGCACGACGGCTTCGTCACGGTAGGTGGGCATCACTCCATTATCGTCGTGAGCCACCGTCATCCGCTGTGCCCGGCCGGTGAACGACCAGGCCGGTCGAGGCGAGCCGGTCGGCGCTCAGGTGGCGTCCCAGAGCGCCCGATAGAAGGCGACGCGCTCGTCATCCCGCTCCACGCCGTACACCTCGTAGTAGAGATCCGTGTAGCCGGGGCCGTAGTTCCATTCGGTGCTCCACGCACCGATCGCGATGTCGGCCCAGCGGTCGGCGACTCCGAGCCGGCCGAGGTCGACATAACCGGTGACGGTGCCGTCGCGGCCGAGCAGAGTGTTCGGAGCGCACGCGTCGCCGTGGCAGACGACGAGCCGGTCGGGCTCTGGCGCGGTCGGCAGGGCATCCAGAAGCGGTTGTCGGTCGGGGATGCCCTCGGCCCTGCTTCGCGCGATGCGTGACTCGACCGACCACGAGAACGGGCAGTCTTCGACGGACAGCGCGTCGTGCATCGCACGCAGGCCGCCTGCCAGGCCTCGAACGGCTCGCTCCGGATCGGCTCGCCAGGTCTCGGTGACGGCGTTCTCGCCCGGCAGTGCACGAGTCACCAGCACCTCGCCACCCTGGTCGGCGCGAAACTCCAGTACCTCGGGCACCGGCAGGTACCGCGATGCCCAGGCAAGCCGCTCCGCCTCCGCGGCGAGATCCAGCTCCGTGCCGCTCGGCGCCCACTTCGCGAAGACGGGCTCACCGCCGAGCGTGCCCCGCACCGTGATGCCGCCGACCTCGTTCATCCACACCACGTCGTCGATGCGGTCGCCGAGCGCGCGGCGGAGTGGGCTCGGCAGAGAGAGGCCGGCGTCGGGCCGCCCCGAGATCGGTCGAATCTCGACAGACTCGTCGGCGCCCGCGCCGGCCTCAACAGCCATTACGACGGGTCAGACGGACGCGAGCTCACGGTGGCCGACACCGCCGACGCCCGAGACACGCACCGCGCGGTTCACGGCGGAGACGATCGCCTTGAGCGATGCCCCGACCGTGTCGGCGTCGATGCCGACACCCCACAGTCGGTGGTCTCCGACCTGCAGTTCGACGTACGACGCCGCCTGTGCGTCGCCGCCCTCGGCGAGCGTGTGCTCCACGTAGTCGTACAGCGAGACGTCGAAGCCACGGTCGGCCAGCAGCGTCAAGAACGCATTGATCGGACCATTGCCGCTGGCCTCGGCCCACGCGATGTCGTGCCCGTCACGCAACTCGACGCGAAGCACGACAGTGCCGTCGGCGTCTTTCGACGTCGTGGTGGACCGCACCTCGAAGCGGCCCCATTTCTCCGCGACGTCGACGTTGGGCAGGTACTCGTCGGAGAAGATCGACCAGATCTCGTCGCTCGTGACCTCTCCGCCCTCGGCATCCGTCTTCGCCTGCACGACGCCGGAGAACTCGATCTGCAGCTTGCGCGGCAGGTCGAGCGAGTGGTCCGTCTTCAGCAGATAGGCGACGCCGCCCTTGCCGGACTGCGAGTTGACGCGGATGACCGCCTCGTACGAACGCCCCAGGTCCTTGGGGTCCACCGGCAGGTACGGAACGGCCCAGACCAGTTCGTCGACAGACACGCCCTTCTCGGCGGCCTCGGCGGCCATCGCCTCGAAGCCCTTCTTGATCGCGTCCTGGTGAGAACCGCTGAACGCGGTGAACACCAGGTCACCCGCCCACGGGTGCCGCTCGTTCACCGGCAGCTGGTTGCAGTACTCGACGGTGCGCTTGATCTCGTCGATGTCGCTGAAGTCGATCTGCGGGTCGATGCCCTGCGTGAACAGGTTGATGCCCAGCGCGACCACGTCGACGTTGCCGGTGCGCTCGCCGTTGCCGAACAGGCA
>JBQCJQ010000687.1:0-2205 GCA_051952615.1 Humibacter sp. | reverse complement strand
AGCACCAGGCGCCAGAGGATCTGCCAACGGCTGGCGCCATCCAGAGACGCCGCCTCGAGCACCTCCTTCGGAAAGGTGCCGAGAAGGGATGAGAGCAGGTAAGTGCCGAACGCGCCCTGCAGAACGGTGAAGATGATGATCACCGACCAGATCGTGTTGCGCAGACCGAGCGCCTGCATCCCGTAGTAGAGGGGATAGAGCAGTGCCTCCTGCGGAAGCATGGTCGCGAACAACAGGATGGCGGTCACTGCGGTGCTGCCTTTGACGCGTCCGATCCCGATCGAATAGGACGCGAGCAGCGAGAACACGACCCCGAAGATGGCGACGAGGCCCGCGATGACGATCGAGTTGAGCAGCACCTGCCCGTAGTCGACATCGTTGATGTACTGAATCCACGATTGGATGGAGAACTTCGTCGGCCACGCCAGCGGCCCGCCCGTCAGGTAGTCGTTCTCGGTCTTGAACGAGTTCAGGAGCAGCAGCAAGAACGGCGATGCGACGAGAAGTGCGAAGAGACACACCAGAATCAGGATGATCCACCGGGTGACGCCCGTTGGCGCGGGCCGATCGCGGCGCATCGGCCGATACTTGCGTGCAGGTGCCGTCACACGCTGAGCGGTCGTGGTCATGATTCGTCCTTTCGTGCCGAGCGGCGCTGCCACCACAGGAGCACGAGCGCCACGAGAAGGATCACGATGCTCATGAACGTGGCGATCGTTGCTCCGTACCCGACGCGCGAGTATTCGAAGAAGTTGAGATACGAGTAGTACGAGGGCACGTAGGTCGAGCTCTCCGGTCCACCCTGGGTGAGGATCAGGATCGGTGCGAAGACCTTCAGGGCGCCGACGGTCGCGGTGAGCACGACCACGAACACGTCCGGCCTGATCTGCGGGATCGTGATGGCCTGGAATCTGCGCCACCAGCCGGCGCCGTCGATCTCTGCCGCCTCATAGATCTCTGGGTCGACTCGTTGGAGTGCTGCCATGAAGATGACGACGGGGTATCCAATCTGGAGCCAGATCAACACCATCATCACCGAATAGATCGCGAGGTTGGGGTTGCCGAGCCAGTCGGGCCCCGGGCTGATCCCGACCCCCTTGAGGAACGTGTTGATCACGCCCTCGCGGGGGTCCAGGATCCAGCCCCAGAGCACGCCGGCGACCGCGATCGGAAGGATCTGCGGCAGGTAGAACGTGGCGCGCAGAACGCTCGAGACCCGGTCACCGAAACGCCGTCCGAGATAGTCGAAGATCACAGCGGCCAGCACGAGGCCGATCAGGGTGGGCACGACCACCAGCGCGATGATCATGTAGATGCTGTTACCGAAGGACGCCCAGAAGGTGCTGTCGGTGAACAGCTCCCTGTAGTTGCTCAGGCCGTTCCAGATCATCGGCGAGATGCCGCCGCGCCACGAGAAGAGGCTGTACACGATGTTCGTGACGAACGGTGCCGCGACGATCAAGAGGAATCCGATGCCCATCGGCAGCAGGTACCACCAGTAGGAACCGGCACCACGGCGGGCTTTCTTCGCGTGACCGGACTCGGGAAGTGCTGTCGTCATCGTGTCAGCCGTTCTTGACCTGGGCCTTGCCCTTGTCGTAGAAGGCCTGGAGGTCGGAGTCGAACTGAGCCGCAGTCTTCGAGCCGTTCGCCATGCCCTGCATCTCGCTTTCCAGGAACTCCAGCAGCCCGGTCACGGGATAGTCGGGGAAGTAGGCGAGCTTGTCGTCGCTCTTCAGCGTGTTGAACTGCTCGGTGAACGCCTTCACCTGCGGATCCGTGATCACGCTCGTGTCGCTGCGCAGTGCGAGGTCACCTGCCTTGCCGACGCCGTTCTGCACCGTGGCGCCGAGCATGTCGTCGATGAACTCGTAGGCGTAGTCCTTGTTCTTCGCGCTGGTCGGCACGCTGATCAGCTGACCGGTCAGGCCCTCGTTGAACGCGGCGCTCGGGTAGAGGAGCGTGCCCCAGTTGAACTTGGCGGCGGACTTCACCTGGGCAAACTCCCACGAGCCGTCGAACATCATCGGATACTTGCCGGACAGGAAGGCCTGTTCCTGGTCTGCCTGCTTCAGGGAGCCGAGCTGGGTGCCGAGGTAGCCCTTCTTCAGCCAGGACTGCAGTTGCTCGCTCGCCGTCGACCACGGCGCCTTCGAGAAGTCCGTCTTGCCGCGCAGGAACATGTAGTCGTCGATCTGCTTCCTG
>JBQCJQ010000686.1:0-4916 GCA_051952615.1 Humibacter sp. | reverse complement strand
CTACGTGCGCACGTGGGAGTTCCCAGCAGGCTTCATGACGCAGTACCAGCCATCCATGATCGTGGCGGATGACGCACATCAGCACCTCGCGACCGGATACCCGATCGGCAAGCGCTTCAAGTCAGCGGTGGTCTCCCGCGTCGCTGACGGCAACCCGGTGCACCTCGGGCACCACGCCACGGCGGACGGACGCTGGCGCCTCTACGTCTTCGCCGATCGGGCGGGGCAGGATGCCGCATCCGAGGTCTCCGCGTTGGCGAGGTGGCTCTCCGAAGCGCCCGAGTCCCCGCTGGTTCGGTTCACACCGCGCGGAGCGGACGCCGATGCCGTCTTCGATGTGAAGGTCGTCTATCAACAGCCGCACGGTGACGTCGAGGTGCTCGACGCGCCGGAAGTGTTCCGGCCCTTCGGCGGTCCGTTCCACCTGATGGACTACGAGAAGGTGTACTCGGCGCTGCCCGACGACGACATCTTCGACGCCCGAGGCATCGACCGCGACGGCGTGGTCGTCGTCGTGCGACCCGACCAGTACGTCTCTGCGGTGCTGCCGCTCACAGCGACCGCCGAGCTCGCCGCCTTCTTCGACGGCACGATGCTCGTGCGAGGATGAGCGGCCCCTGCGCCTGCAGGTCTCCGAGGGCTCAGTCGTTCTCTTCGTGCTTGAGAGCGACCCCGAGTGCCAGCAGCGCGGCGACCCACTCGCCGATGAAAAGCCCCCAGCGGTCGGACTGTGCGCGCTCGTCCTTCTTGATGCGCGAGATGATCCAGCTCAGGAACACCAGGCCCACCGAGACGAACGCCGCGAGATAGGCGTGCTCGCTCCTGATGCCCCAGCCGTACAGCGTCCTGATCGGGTTGCCGCCCAGTTCGACGACCTCGTCACGCTTGCTCATCGTTGCTCCCCACCGCCACTGATAACTGCCACTTCGAGTTTCGCGGCTCAGCCTACGCCGGGGCCTCGAGCCGCCGTACCCCTTGACTTGGCCCCGGATGCCGTTGAAACGGCCTTGCTTCACGGGCATCCGTGCCCATGCCGCATAGGGTTTTGCGTGTGCGGAGACTGGAGAAGCGACAGAGCGTCGACTTCACATCGCTGGAAGCGGTGGAGGACTCCGCCCTCGACCCCCGCACGGCGACGGGTCCGTACACCGTCACCCTCGGTGATCCTCACGTGACGCCGGGCAACATAGCGGAGCCGACCTGGGCCGAATGGCGCGACGAGGTCGCCGCCATCGGCGGACCGTCGCCGCTGCTGCACTTCGTCGACACGCCGCGCACCCGCATCGAGCTGAGCGCCACGCATCCCGGGGGCTTGCCCCAATTCATCACCGGGGACCGCACTCTGCTCTCCAGCCTGATCCGCGATGACATCGCCCTCCGCACGGCGAAGGCCGCCGCGGGCGCCGTCACCGCAAAGGGCATCGAGCTGCGTGCCGTGCGCGGCATCGACGCCGTGCACCTGGGAGTCGGACTGGCGCGCTGGCGCAACGGGGCGGACGACTACAGTGCCCCCGTTCTGCTGCGCCCGGTCGCCATCCGCCGCTACGGACGTGACTTCGAGCTCAAGCTCCGCGGCAGAACCTTCCTCAACCCGGAGCTGAAGCGTGCGCTGCACGAGCAGTTCCACATCGAGCTCGACGCAGAGGCGTTCGTCGCGCTCAGCGAGGTGGGCGGCGTCTTCAAGCCGCAGCCGGTGATCGACCGGTTGCGCGGGCTGACTAGTCACCTCGAATGGTTCGCCGTGCAGCCGAGGCTCGTGGTGTCATCCTTCGCCGACGTCGCCCGCAGCATGACCGACGACCTCGGCGACTTCGATCACGATGTTCTCAGCGCGCTCGCCGGCAATCCGACGGCCAGGGACCGGGTCGAGGCCGCTTTCACCCCCGCCGAGGTGGTGCCGGTCGACAACCGGCCGCCGTCGATCGACACCTTGCTGGTGGATGCCGACCCCGAGCAGGAGCGCGTCGTCGCCCAGATCTCGAACGGCAACTCCATCGTCGTGAAGACGCTGCCCGGAACGGGTGCGACGCAGACCATCGTGAACGCCATCGGCGCTCTCATCGCACAGAACAGGCGGGTGCTCGTCGTGAGCCCGCGGCGCTCCAGCCTCGACGCCATCGCCCATCGGCTCGACCAGGTCGGCCTCGGTGGTGCGGCTGTCGCGACGCGCAGCGTGCGCCGTGACCTGATCCGCTCGATCACGCGCAACGAGAAGAGCAAGAAGCCCGACGTCGACGAGGTGGATGACGCACTCTCGCGCCTCCGCAGGGTGCTGCTCGACTACCGAGGTGCCCTCACGGCACCCGACCCGGCCTTCAGGGTCAGCGTGCTCGACGCTCTCGCCGAGCTCGCGAGGCTCGCCCTGTTGCCGTCCCCGCCGAAGACCCGGGCACGGCTCGACCGTGCCTCCGTCGAACGTCTCGCCGGCGGCAGGGGCGAGGCGGCCCAGATCCTGATCAAGTCGGCGGCGCTCGGCGAGTTCCGGTACGGGCCGAACGACTCGCCCTGGTACGGCGCCGACTTCTCGTCGACCGCGCAGGCGACCGCGGCGCACACACTGGCGAAGAAGCTGAGCGCGATCGAGGTGCCGAGGCTGATCGATCGTGCGACGACGCTCATCGAGGGCACCAGGCTGCGCCCGTTCGAGAACATCTCCGAGCTGGGCATCTACCTGCGGCTGCTCGCCGACCTGCGCGAGACCCTCGACCGGTTCCTGCCCGCGGTCTTCGACCGGCCGCTCGACGAGCTCATCACGGCCACCTCCAACCGTCGCGACACACCGAGCATGTCGGGGTCGACGCGTCGCAAGCTGCGCAAGCTGGCCCTCGAGTACGTGCGACCGGGGGTGCACGTCGCCGACCTGAACGAGTCGTTGCGGCGCATCCAACAGCAGCGCACTCTGTGGCAGCGGTACGCCGACGCGGGCGCACCACCGCGGGTACCGGTCGGCATCGCCGACGTTCAGGTCGCCTATCAGAAGGTGTCGGAAGACCTGGCGAGCCTGGATGTGCCGCTCGGCCGCACCCGCAGCTCCGAGTCGCTCACCGTGCTGCCTCTGAACGAGCTCACCAGCATGCTCGGCGGTCTCGCCGTCGAGTCCGAGGTGCTGATCAACCTGCAGGAGCGCACCGCTCTCCTCACCAGGTTGCGCGAGCTGAGGCTCGATCCGCTGCTGTCCGACCTCTCGGCTCGTCATGTCACGAGCGAGAACGTCGCCGCCGAGCTCGAGCTCGCGTGGTGGCAGTCGGTTCTCGAGATCCTGCTCGGCGACGACCGCGCGCTGCTCAGCGCCAATACCAGGGTGCTCGACCGTCTGGAGGCCGACTTCAGGCTGGTCGATCAGGCGCACGCCTCCGCCTCGGGGCAGCTGATGGCCGCGCAGCTTGCGGTTCAGTGGAAGATCGCGCTCGCCGACAACCCGGAGCAGGCCGACGGGCTGCGCCGGCTGTTGCGCTCCGGATCCGCGACGCCCGCCACGCTCACCGAGAAAGCCCCGCAGCTGACCCGCGTGCTCGCGCCGGTGTGGCTCGCCTCGCCGTACGACGTGGCATCCCTGCCCTCGGCCATGGCGTTCGACACCGTCGTTCTCGTCGATGCAGGAGCCTGCACCCTGGCCGAGAACATCGGCGCGGTGCGTCGCGCCCGCCAGGTCGTGGCATTCGGCGACCCCGTCACCCAGACCCCTTCTGCCTTCCGCATCGCCGTCGCCGACCCCTCTGAGGCCGCTGAGCCGCGCGACACCGACGAGGTGGCGGCCAAGCGCGAGGCGCGTGATGTGGATGCCTGGCACTCGGCATCCACACTGGCGAGGCTCTCCGAGCTTCTGCCGGTGTACACCCTCACCCGCAGCTACCGGTCCGTGGGCGACGATCTCGCGGAGCTCGTGAACCGCCGCTTCTACGGCGGACAGATCGAGTCCCTCCCATGGGCGGGCAGCTACCTCGGCCACTCCAGCCTGTCTCTGAGCTACGTGCGCGGCGGGCACGGGATGCCCGACGACGACACCGGCACCGTCGAGAGCGTCGACGCCGAGGTGGCCAGGGTCGTCGAGCTCGTGCTCGAGCACGCGGTCAGCCGACCGAGGGAATCGCTCATGGTGGTGACCGCCAGCCCGAAGCACGCCGTGCGCGTGCAGCACGCCGTGCTGACGGCATCCACGAAGCGCCAGGAGCTGGCGGACTTCATCCTCGGCGATCGGCCGGAGCCGTTCACCGTCGTCACCCTCGAGGAGTCGGTGGCACAGAGCCGCGACCGGGTGATCTTCTCCATCGGGTACGGCCGCACCCCGCACGGGCGGCTGCTGTCGACCTTCGGCGCCCTCGGGGAGCCGGGCGGCGAGCGACTGCTTGCGGTCGGTCTGACGCGTGCACGACGCGCGATGGACATCGTCTCGTGTTTCCGGCCGGCCGACATCGACGACCAGCGCATGAAGCACGGCATCGTGGCCCTTGCGCAGGTGCTCGAGGAGGCCGCGGAGATCGAGGCCGGACCCGACGAGGTTCCCGACGACTCCGAGCCGCTGCTCGTCGACCTCGCATGCCGGCTGGAGAAGCTCGGGCTCAAGGTGCAGCTCGGTCACCGCGGGGTCCTGCCGCTCGCGGCGTCGTACCGCGGCAAGGCCGTGGTCGTCGAGACGGATCGGGTGCTCGGCCAGGCCAGCCTCCGCGAGTCGCTGCGGCTGCGCCCCGAGGTGCTGCGCCGCCTCGGCTGGCACTACGTTCGCGTGCACAGCTTCGAGCTGTTCGCCAACCCGGAGGCCGTCGCCCAGCGCATCGGCAAGCTCCTCGGGGCCGTCGAGGCCGACGAGACCTCCTAGCCCCTCCGCCGCGGGGGCCGCGGCCCCGGCCGCCCCCCCCCCCCCCCCCCCCCCCCCCCCCCCCCCCAAAACCCGCCCCAAAACCGGGGCGCGCCCGCCC
>JBQCJQ010000685.1:0-8513 GCA_051952615.1 Humibacter sp. | reverse complement strand
AGTATGAGCAGATCCATGGCTCACCACCCTAGGGGAATCCGGGGGAGAGGCGCGGGGTGCAGCAGTCAGCGTCGCAACGCGCAAGGGCCGAAGAAGTGTGGTGCACCCCCAGGGACTTGAACCCTGAACCCACTGATTAAGAGTCAGTTGCTCTGCCGATTGAGCTAGAGGTGCGCAGTGCGGCATCCACGAGGACTGCCGAACCGAAGCACAACGATAGCATCCGGTCGGGGGTCGGGTCGAATCGGTGCGGCCTTCGTGTCAGACGGATCCCCGATTCGGCGGCTCGTACCCGAATTGTGGGCTCGTTCGGTCGCCACGTCGACGGATGGCGGCAGGTTGCGTCCAGAAGTCGGGGCGAGAACGTCCCTGGCCGGGACGAGGATGAGGGGGCGACATCGGCGGTTGGTGCTGCGGTGGTAACGTCCGGGCCGTGTCAGAACTGAACATCACCCCGAGCTCCACCGCGCTGCTGATCATGGATCTGCAGCCATCCATCACCGCGAACCTCCCGGACGCCGACTCCTTCATCGGCGGCCTCCTCTCCGCGCGTTCCGCCGCACGCGACGCCGGCCTCACCGTCGGCTACGTGCGGGTCGCCCTGACGCCGGAGGAAGGGGCCGAGGTTCCGGAGTCAAACCTTCGCTTCCACGCGGCCGCGGCATCCGATCGCATGGACGCGGATGCCCCGCACACGCAGATCGATCCGCGTATCGCCCCCGCTGACGGCGAGATCGTCGTTCGCAAGCGCCGGGTCGGCGCCCTCGGAACGACAGACCTCGACGAGCAGCTTCGCGGGCGCGGCATCGACACGCTCGTGCTCACCGGCATCGCCACGAGCGGCGTCGTGCTGAGCACCCTGCGCGACGCCTCCGACCGCGACTACCGGCTGATCGTGCTCGAAGACGGATGCTTCGACTCCGACGAGGAGGTGCATCGCGTGCTCACGCAGAAGGTGTTCCCCAAACAGGCGATCGTGACAACGATCGACGAGTTCGTCGGGGAGCTCCGCGCCTGACGCCCTGACCCTTGTACGGGTGGCAATGCCCTCAGTAGGCTGGATGCTCGAAGGTTTGTTAGGACTACTAACTAATCTGCCGGCCGCCGAAGCCATCCGTGCGTCATCGTGACGCGTCATGCAAGGGAGCAGGAAATGAAACGAACAGCGCTTCTGGCGGCAACGGGGGTCGCCGTCGCGGCGGCCGCCGTTCTCGCCGTGGCGGGCCCGGCGTCGGCCGCCGGCTCGACCGGACCGAACCCGTGGTTGCCGACCCCGCACTCGCACACCGTCGTGGTGCCCGGCCTTCCGCTGAGGGCGCACATCGCCGCGCCGTATGTGGATGTCACCAGCGTCGGCGACCTCGCGGACCTCTCGCAGCAGTCGGGATCGAAGTACCTCACGCTCGCCTTCCTGCAGACGGAGGCGCAAGGGTCGTGCACGCCGTACTGGGCAGGCAACACCGCGACGCCGGCGACGCCTGACATCTACGGTGCGCAGTTCGACCGCATTCGCGCGCGGGGAGGGGATGTCATCCCATCGTTCGGCGGCTATGCGGCCGACACGACGAATACGGACATCGCTGACAGCTGCACCGACGTGCACAGCATCGCGCTCGCGTTCGAGAACGTCTTCGCCGCCTACAAGGTTCAGCGGATCGACCTCGACGTCGAAGCCGACTCGATCACGAACCAGGCAGGCGTCGACCGCCGCAACCAGGCCATCGCCGAGGTCGAGAAGTGGGGCAAGGCCAACCACTGGCCGGTGTCGTTCTCGTACACGCTGCCGTCGACGCCCCAGGGCCTGGCACCCAGCGGCGTCGCCGTGCTCCAGTCCGCGGCGAAGTACGGCGCGAAGATCGCCGACGTCAACGTCATGACCTTCGACTACTGGGACGGCGCAACGCACAACATGCTGACCGACGCCGAGTCGGCCGCGACCGCCCTCACGACACAGCTGAAGCAGACGATCCTGCCTGGCGCATCCTCTCGCGTGCTGTGGAACACGGTGGGCATCATCCAGATGAACGGCATCGACGACTACGGCCCCCAGGAGACCTTCCCGCTCTCGCAGGCGGCTCCACTGGTCTCGTGGGCGCAGTCGCATGGCGTCCAGACGATGAGTTTCTGGGCCTTGCAGCGCGACAACGGCGGATGCCCCGGCACCAAGGGGGCCAACTCGTGCTCGGGCGTCGTGCAGCCGACGTGGGGCTTCAGCAAGGCGTACGCCGCGTTCAACGCCTGGTTCTGATGCTCATGCGGGATGCTCCACGCGATCGGCTGCGGTCGTGTGGGGAATCCCGTGCAGGCGTCAGCCCGCGTTGACGCCCAGTAGATGGCCGACGAGATACGTGGCAGCGACCGCGATGGCGCCGAACAGGAGTTGGCGCAGCGCGCCCCGCCACCAGGCCTTGCCCGTGAAGTAGGCGGCGAAGGCGCCGGCGACCAGCAGCCCGACTCCGCCGACCGCGAGCCCCAGCCACAGCTCGGAAGAGCCGAACAGGAAGGGCAGCAGCGGGATCACCGCGCCGATCGCGAACATCACGAACGACGAGATCGCGGCGATCCACGGCGACGGCTTCGACTCGGGGTCCACGCCCAGTTCCTGCGTCACGTGCACGCGCAGAGCCCTGTCCGGGTTGTCGTGCACTTCCTCGGCCGCCTTCGCGGCCGTGTCGGCCGACATGCCCATCTGCTGGAACATGCCGGAGAGTTCCTGCATCTCACCGACCGGGTTGCGGTGGAGCGCGCCTCGCTCGACGGCGGCTTCCTTGTCGACCTGCTCGTTCTGGGTCGTGACCGAGGTGTACTCGCCGAGCGCCATCGAGAACGCGCCCGCGACGAGGCCGGCGACGCCGGTCAGGATGATCGTGCCTCGCGACGCACCGGCCGCACCGATTCCGGCGATCAGCGCGATGTTGGTGACGAGTCCGTCCATCGCACCGAAGACCGCGGCTCTCAGCCAGCCGCCGGAGACATCCGAGTGGCGGTGATCGTATTCGTGCGGGTCGCGGTAAAGCGATACAGGCGATTCAGGCACCACGACAGCCTAAAGGTTCGGCTTCGGCGACCTTCGCCGCCGGCGTCTACTGGTCGGTTTCTCCCAGCCGCCGCGACGGGGAACCCCCGCCGACGATCACCTCGCCGTAGCCCTCCGCACTGGCGATGGCATCAGCGGCCCGCACCAACGCGAGGTGCGACAGAGCCTGCGGGGTGTTGCCCGCCTGGCGCCCGGACGACGGCGAGTACTCCTCGCTGAGCAGCCCGACGTCGTTCGCCACGGCGCAGAGCTTGTGCATGAGCTCGTTAGCTGCGTCGACGCGGCCGGAACGCGCATACTGCTCGACCAGCCAGAACGAGCACGCCAGGAACGGATGCTCACCAGCGGGCAACCCGTCGAGGTCGCGCCTCGAGCGGTAGCGCAGCAGAAAGCCGTGGTCCATCAGATCCTCTTCGATGGCCTGCACGGTGCCGAGCATTCGCGGATCGTCAGGCGCGACGAAGCCCACCTGCGAGAGCTGCAGCAGTGAGGCATCCACTTCTGCGGTCTCGAAGTGCTGAGTGAATGTATTGCGACGCGGGTCGTAGCCGTGCCGCTCGATCTCGCGGCGCAGGGCGGCACGTCGTTCCCGCCACTGCTCGGCCGGCCCCTCGAGGCCGAACTCCTCGACGGCGTGGATGGCTCGGTCGTATGCGGCCCACACCATCACGCGGGAGTGCGTGAAGTTGCGCGCGGGACCGCGGATCTCCCAGATGCCCTGATCCGGCTTGTGCGCGACGGTGTCGAGCCGGCCCATCAGGGCGCGCTGCAGCGACCACGAGAAGTCGTTCTCCTTGATGCCGACGAGTCGCGCGTCGTGGAGCGCGATCATCACCTCGCCGATCACATCGGCCTGGAACTGCTTGGCCGCCTCGTTGCCGATGCGCACCGGTTTCGCGCCGTGATACCCGGGGAAGGAGTCGAGCTCGAACTCCGGAAGGAAGCGCTCGCCGGCGAGTCCGTACATGATCTGCACATCGCTCGGATCGCCCGCGAGCGAGCGCAACAGCCACATGCGCCACTGGTTGACCTCTTCGAGATATCCGTGGGCGAGCAGCGCGCTGAGCGTTTGGGACGCATCCCGCAGCCACACGTAGCGGTAGTCCCAGTTGCGGCTGCCGCCGAAGTTCTCCGGCAGCGAGGTCGTCGCTGCAGCGGCGATGCCGCCGGTCTCCTCGTGCGTCAGAGCACGGAGCACGAGCAGGGAGCGTAGAACCTCTGCCCAGTAGGAGCCGCGGTGCGTGAAGGTGGATGCCCAGTCATCCCAGAGCTTCTCCGTCGACGCGATCGCCTTGGGCATGTCGATCGGCCCAGGCGCGGGCTTGTGCGACGGGTGCCACGTGAGCGTGTGGTCGATCACCTGACCCGATCGAACGGT
This sequence comes from Humibacter sp., assembly GCA_051952615.1. Lineage (GTDB taxonomy): Bacteria > Actinomycetota > Actinomycetes > Actinomycetales > Microbacteriaceae > Humibacter. The sequence continues at coordinate 4,098 of JBQCJQ010000685.1, read as the reverse complement.
GACATTCGCCTCGTGGACGTGGTCCGCCGCGGTCAACTCGACACCGCGGATGACCAGCGCGTCCGGACCCGCAACCGCCTCGAGCGTGTGCTCCTTGTCGCGCAGCTGCCGCACCCAGGGAACCGCGGTCGCGTAGCTGAACCGCATGCGCAGCTCGACGTGCATCTCCACCTCGCCCGAGACGCCGCGGATGCGCCGCACGACGTTCGCGCAGTCGTCGCCACGCGGCATCGCATCCGTCACCTCGACCACGCCCGATGACGTCGTCCACGTCGTCACCAGCACGAACGAGTCACCGCGGTAGTGACGTTCCGCCGTGGCGTTCGGATCGGAAGGCGCCAGCAGCCAGCGCCCCTGATCCTCCGTGCCGAGCAGCGCGCCGAACACGGAAGCCGAGTCGTAGCGGGGAAGGCAGAGCCAGTCGATGCTGCCGTCCTTGCCGACGAGTGCACCCGTTCGACAGTCGCTGATCAGGGCATAATCTTCGATCGCCAACGCCATGTTCGCCATCCTCCCAGGTAGCGTGAACGACATGACGCAGGCCGTGCAGACTCTGATCATCTTCGGTGCGAGCGGGGATCTCACCTCACGCCTGCTCCTGCCGGCGCTCGGCCAAGTGCTGACCAAGGACCCCGGCCGACGCGTCACGCTCATCGGCGCCGGCTCCGAAGACTGGACGGCAGCGCACTGGAAGCACGTGGTGCGTACCTCGTTCGCCCACTCGAAGGCCGACGGACCCGCGGTCGATGCGCTGCTGGCGTCCACGGAGTACGCGTCGATGGATGTCACGGTGCCCGCCGATCTGAAGGCCTTGCTCGCACGGGCCGAAGGCACGCCCGCGCTCTACTTCGCGCTCCCGCCCGCAGTCACGAAGGTGGCGGCCGCCGCGCTCGCCGACGTCGAGCTGCCGAAAGGCACCCGCCTCGCCCTCGAGAAGCCGTTCGGAACCGATCGGCGCAGCGCGGCCGCACTGAACCGCAAGATCGCCGCCCTGGTGCCGGAGAACCAGGTGCACCGCATCGACCACTTCCTCGGCAACTCGACCGTGCAGAACCTCTTCGGGCTGCGCTTCTCGAACCGCATCTTCGAGCCGCTGTGGAACTCCCAGCACGTCGAGCGGGTCGACATCGTCTACGACGAGCTGCTCGGTCTCGAGGGCCGTGCCGGCTACTACGACCACGCCGGCGCGCTCATCGACATGATCCAGAGCCATCTTCTTCAGGTGCTGGCCGTCACCGCGATGGAGGCGCCGGCCACGCTCGGCGCCGATGACCTGCGCGACGCGAAGGCCATTCTGCTGCGGGCGACCCACGTGTGGGATGACGACCCTGTGGCATCCAGCCGTCGAGGCAGGTACACGAAGGGCAAGATCGGGCGCAGGCTCTTCCCGTCGTACGTCGACGAGGAGGGTGTGGACCCCGAGGCGGAGACCGAGACCCTCGCGCAGGTCACGCTCGCCATCGACAACTGGCGCTGGGCCGGTGTGCCGTTCACGCTGCGCTCGGGCAAGGCGATCGGAGTGCCGCGGCACGAGATCGTCTTCACATTCCGAGACGCCCAGCACGTGCCGACCGGCCTGCGCGGAGTCGTGCATCCGACACGTTTGCGCCTGAGGCTCGGCCCGGACGAGATGGCCCTCGAACTGAACACCAACGGTCCTGGGGATCCGAAGTACCTTTCGCGGGCCAAGCTCGAGGCCGACTTCGGCCCTGGCGCCCTGCTCGCGTACGGCGAGGTGATCGCCGACCTGCTCGATGGCGACCCGTCGCTCTCCGTGCGAGGCGACACCGCTGAGGAGTGCTGGCGCATCGTCGACCCGGTGATCGCGGCCTGGCGCAAGGACGACGTGCCGCTTGACGACTACGTGGCGGGGTCGATCGGACCCGCCGAGTGGCCCGCCATTCCGTAGCCGACTCCCGCCGGATGTCGTCGGCCTGGTACACACTGAAGACGTGCTGCTCGCCGAGTTGGTCTCGACCGTCGATGATGTGACCGCGACGCGGTCCCGGCTGGCGAAGGTGCACGCCATCGCCGGCCTTCTTTCCCGCCTCGACGACAACGAGTTCGTACCCGTGATCGGACTCCTCGTCGGCAAGCCGAGGCAGGGCAGGCTCGGCGTGGGATGGCGCCGGCTCTCGTCACTCGACGTGCCGCCCGCAGACGTGGGAACCCTCACGATCGGCGATGTCGACGAGCTCTTCGCAGCCCTGGCGACAACCTCTGGCGGAGGATCGGCAGCGACACGTACTGCTCTGCTCGAGGGGACTATGCGCAGAGCGACCGCGTCTGAACAGTCGCTGCTCGTGCGGGTGCTGCTCGGCGAGGTGCGCACCGGGGCTCTCGAGGGTGTGGTCACCGACGCCATCGCGAAGGCGTCCGGGCGGCCGATCGAGCTCGTGCGGCGCGCGGCGATGCTGTCCGGCGACCTGGGTGCCACGGCGCGACTGGCTCTCACCGGCACCGAGGATGAGCTCGCAGAGGTCGGGCTCGTGGTGGGTAGGCCGGTGCTGCCGATGCTTGCGGCATCCGCGCCGACCGTGGCCGAGGCGCTCGCCGTCACCGGCGAGGCGTCGGTGGAGTACAAACTCGACGGCGCGCGCATCCAGGTGCATCGTCACGGCGACGACGTGCGGGTATTCACCCGAAGCCTGGCCGACGTGACGCACCGACTGCCCGAGGTGGTCGAGCAGGTGCTGGCGTTGCCGGCGAGCGACGTCATCCTCGACGGTGAGACGCTGACCCTCGGCGAAGACGGCGCACCGCGACCGTTCCAGGAGACCATGTCGCGTTTCGGGGCCGAGGTCGCGCGCGAGACGGTGCTGCGACCGTGGTTCTTCGACGTGCTCCACGTCGACGGTCGAGACCTGCTCGACGAGCCGTTGCACACCCGCCGAGCAGAGCTCGAGCGCATCGCACCGCACCTGCTGATGCCCGGAATCGTGACCGCCGACCCGGTCGAGGCCGAGAAGCTCTCCACCGAGGCACTCGCCAAAGGGCACGAGGGCGTCGTGGTCAAGGGCATCGACTCGCTCTATGCGGCCGGACGCCGGGGTTCTAGCTGGGTCAAGGTGAAGCCGGTGCACACGTACGACCTTGTCGTGCTGGCGTGCGAGTGGGGATCGGGGCGACGACGTGGATGGCTGTCCAACCTGCATCTCGGCGCGCTGGACCCGGTGGGGGAGTTCGGTGAGCCGGGCGGATTCGTCATGGTGGGCAAGACGTTCAAGGGGCTCACCGACGAGATTCTGCGGTGGCAGACCGAACGCTTCCAGCAGATCGAGGTGCGCCGCACGCCGGGCACCGTGTGGGTGGCACCGGTGACCGTCATCGAGGTGGCGATCGACGGGGTGCAGGGGTCATCGCGGTATCCGGGCGGCATCGCCCTGCGGTTCGCCAGGGTGAAGCGCTACCGGGAGGACAAGCTCCCGGAGCAGGCCGACACGATCCAGACGCTGCGCGGCATGCTCCGGTCGTAGGACTGCCGCTGGTCGGGGGACGAGGCTCAGGCTACGAGGTCTCGCTTGAGGTGCTCGAGGGCGATGGGACCGGTGACCGGACGCTTCAGGTCGGTCCACACGGTGATCGGCGCGGGCTCCCACTGGAGTGCGACCGCGTCTTCGTCGAGCTCCGCTTCGTCGTCGACGGCCGGTTCGTCGTGCCGGTGGGTAGGCACGTGCTCGGTGTCGGGAGTCTGCTCCAGGGCGACGGGGGCTTCGGACGTCGCCATCACTGCAACCGGCGTGAGTTCGGGTTCGTCGTCGTTCGCCTCGACGGGAGCGCCGATCTCCGCGCTCGCGGGAACGGGGGCGGTGTCCGCCTGCGCTGTGCCCGCCACGATCGGGATGGTGCCCGTTGCCAGCGACACGGTGATCGGCTCGCCGGCTTCGAGCTGCGACTGGGCGCTCCGCAGCGCAGCGGTCACGTCGATTGCGACCTGGTGCGCGAGCACGGTGCGGAAGATGTCGTCGGTATCGTCATCCGTCCGCCTGCGCACGACCCAGTCGCCGCCCTCGCCGATCGCGGCAGCGATGCGGGTGTGAACGAGCTCGAAGATCTGCTCTTCGGCGAGACGGGGCAGGGGAGCGGGCGCCGGAACGA